>CAZIQC010000254.1:0-2423 GCA_964541335.1 uncultured Oscillospiraceae bacterium | reverse complement strand
GCGAAAATGCCGTCAGCCTCTTCGCTTAAGCGATAGGGCGTGCCGTCAAGCTCGGTTTCGCCGTCGTCACCTATTGCGGTGAGGGCAGCGGTTACGGTGTGGTCGGCAAGCTTTTGCACGCGTATGCGCCGAAAGTCCGTGCTCGCCGCCACGGAAATGTCGGTGTTTTCTTCCAGGCTGTCAAGATTTATAAGGACACCGTTTTCGTCAAGGATTTTATAGCGCATATCCACCTCTTCGTCGTCCAAGCGAATAAACGCCTTTCCCATAAGAAGCCTGTCCTTAAAATACACTATTCGGTATTCGGGTTCTATGCTTTTTATCGTAAACGCCTTTTGTGCGCTTACCGAAGCAACGTCGTACGTGCCGTCAAGGTCGGCGTCGATGAGGCGCAGTGTGCCGCTTGTTATATTAAGTGATTTCAGCGTTACGCTGTGCGCGCAAAAGCCGTTGTAAACAATGCCAAGCTCGGGCAAGAGGGTGTAGCTTTTCTTTTTGCCGTTTTCCTCGGTTATAACCTCCGTGTCGGAAATGCGGGTTATATCGTCGGCATTTATTACAGCCTCGCGATAGCGCCCGCGCTCGGGCATAAGGGCGGTTATCTCGGGGGCGGCGTCATCCGTTAAAAAGAACAATACCGGGTAGCCGATGCATTCGTAAATATCGCTTAAATTGCAGTTATACGTCACACCGTCGATAACGGCGGCGTTCTCGCGAAGCTCTGCCCCGTAGAGGGTGGTTTCCTCCGCTCCTTGAAGCGTGCCGCGCATATATTGCAAATTAAGCCGCGCCAGTGCCGCTTCCATAAGGGTGTTGCCCGTAACGGCAAACTCCTCTTTTCCGCCGTAAAGCTTTTCGAGAACGGGCACGTCCAGCGCGTTGAAGAGCATTTTCACGGCATCGGCACGGGTTATTTCCTCTTCTCCGTGGGCGGATATGCCGTCGAGCAGGTCTTTTTTGGACGCTACCGCCAAATATCCCGTGGGATAGCCCTGCTTTTGCGCCTCAACATAATAGCCGAGAGCGCACACGGTTGTTTTAACCGCCTCGTTAAAGGTAACGTTGCCGTCGGGGTAAAAGCACCCGTCGGGATAGCCGTGCATAAGCCCCAAGCCGTGCGCCATTGCGGCATAGCCCGCCGCCCAGTGGTCGGCAGTGTCGGGAAATGCGACCCGCGCGTCGGCGGCATCGTAAATGCCGAGCAAGCGCAGTACCATTACGGCAAACTGCGCCCTTGTAAGCGGCTCGTCAAGACGGAGTGCTCCGTCGTCGAAGCCTTGCACAATCTTCAATGCCGACAGCACAAATATTTCTTCCTCGTATTGTGCCGAATTGCCCGTCGGCGCAACGCTTTTCGCGGCAAACGCGCGCGGCATTGCCGACCCGAGCATTAAAAGGCACATCACTGTACTGATTAACCGTTTCACAGTGTCATCTCCCTTTGGTATGTTATTTTAAATCGATGAACGATAATCGTTCACTTCCCGTTTGTTCGTTTTTCTTTTCTGTTGTTTGTTATCGATAAACAGTTGCAGGGGGTATTGTCCCCTCTCCGTCACGCGTTCGCGTGACACTCTCCTTTAGGCAAGGAGGGTTTTTTTATGCGCCTTTTGGCTCCCTTGCCTAAAGGGGCGGTTGCTTAAAACGCCTAAGGTGGGCAGGGTATGCCCGCCTTAGGCGCGCCGTGTGCTGATTAAGTTTTTAATTTTCGCTTACTTTGCCGAAAGTTACCGCGTCAAAAACAGGGGTAAGAGTTGTGCCGTTTAAGAAAAACAGCTTTATTGTGCGGTTTTCGGCTCCGTTGATTGTAAAGCTTGCTTCGTATTCGTAAATATCGTCTCTCGTTTTGTCGGCGGTGGGAATACTTATCGCCTCAAGAGCCGTGCCGTTGTAAAGCGCGGCAATGAATTGTCCGTCTTCGCCGATTTTGCTTTTCTTATCAACGCTGTAGGTTATTTTGACATTCCCGCTCTTGAGTTTCTCGCTCGGCGCACAAGCATTATCGTTTATTCTAACCTCGTACTCCACAACATCGTACGCAACAAGGCAGGGCTTAACGGCGTCCGTCTTCATAGATTCGAGCGAGTCGAACCCCAAGAGCGAGGTGGATACCAGCTTAAAGGCATACTTGCCGTCTGTTTGAGCTTTTACATAGTCGGTAACGTCCAACTCAAAGGTTTCGTCCGCGGTAAAGCCCGTTTTGGAAGAAAGCACATTATCAACCGTTTCGACGGTATTTGCGCCGCTGTTGTACGTAAGCGTTGACAAGTCAATGCTCTTGTTGTCGCCCGTCAAACCGTGTACGTCAAGCTTTGAGGTAGCAAGTGCTCCGTCTGTAAATCCGTTTTGCAATTTAAGCCTTAATTTTACGCTATCTGCCTTTTGAAGCATTGCATTGTCCGCCGCGGAAACAGCAAACGTGA
>CAZIQC010000253.1:0-2458 GCA_964541335.1 uncultured Oscillospiraceae bacterium | reverse complement strand
GTCCTCATAGCCGAGGCGCCGGCACTCGTCTCTCAGCGCGGTGAGGGCATTTTTCGCCGTATCGGTGCTGCCGCCGCCCACCGAGGCGAGAAAGACATCCGCATTGTAAATTGCGATAACCGCCTTTCCCTCCACCTGTGCATAGCGGCTGTCGGAGAGGTAATACTCCGACCAGTAGGGTATAATATAATCGGTAAAAGCTTGATAGCTTATCTCATTTGCGGAGCTGTTCTCCCACATTATCGCAAAATCGATATTTTGCGACAATTCCGAGCGAAAATAGCCCTCCTCAAGCGCAAATGCGTTGTTCGGCGTTTTTATTGCGCCCGTGGAAGATGTGTAATTTTTCGGCAAAAACCAACATCCGAGCTGAAAGTCTGCGCCGTGCTCCGCCATATATTTTATTTCCCAATCCGCGGCGGCAACGCTTCCGTCGTCATAAGTGCCGAGAACGGGGATGTTGTCCTCATACGGAAGAATGTAGTCCCACCCGAGGTGGTTACCCTCGCGCCAGATGTCACAGCGCATCATTCCCACGTAGTTGTCTTCGGATTTTGCCGCATTTATCTGCGGTGCGGCACTCCGCTCGGCGGCATAGGCAAGCACATCATCGATAAGTGCCGCGCCGCCCGTTGTCGTAACCGAAAAGCCGTCTATATCGGTTGATGAAAGGGCTATATTCGCCTTTACAACCTTGCCGTTTCGCTTAAGCGTTCCTTTGTTGCCGTCTACGTCAAGCTCTATTCTCTGCCACACGCGCGCGTCGTACGTGCCGCACGCCTCGCCCCCTACCGTAAGGTTGCCGCCGTTTGCCGTGAGTGCGAGCACTGCCTCGCCCCTTGCCGTAAAGCACACGCTCGCCGCCGCGCTTGTCAAAAAGCGCGCCTCATATCGCGAGGGCTGTACCCCCGTTTTTGGGAAAGCTACCTTGGCGCTTTCGTCCACCTTTAAGGCATACACGTCGGGCGCGGAGGTGTCGGCACTTTTTACAAGTGCGGCATTGCCCGTGGTATGCCAATTGTCGGGCACATTGCCGCCCGTAAAAAGGAACCGCTCGTTAAGGCTGTAGCCGCCGTATACCTTTACGCCGTTTACCGTTAAGTTCATTTTAAATACGTCAGGCGTTTTTATCTTCACTCTGTCGATTGTGCTCGCCGCCTCGCTTCCGATGGATTGCTCCCCGTAGGTTTTGCCGTTTATTATCGGCGTAACGGCGGTTTGCGCCGCATTCACCGTAAGCCGAATACCTATCTCGCGCTCCGCGGCATAGCTGCACAATTCCTTTGTGCCCGCAGCGGTTGTAAGTGTTATACTTTTCGGTGCCGTGCCTATTTTTATCACAGCCTCGCTCCCGCGCATAAGCCACAGCTCCGCCCCCTCCGCCGTGCGGTCGGGCGTAAATGCCGCTTCCAAAACAAAGCCCTCGCCTTTTTCGGTTTTAAGCGCGCGCTCCATACTCACGCTTTCGGTGTAGGACGTATCGTGCAAAATCACGCCGCTGTTTTCGGTGTATTGTATGTCGCCGCCGCTTTTGTCGAAATCCCACCCGCTTACGGGCGATATTTTCTTTGTTGCTATGTGCCGCATAGAGTCATCGGCATAGTAATTTGCGGCACACGCGCTTGTGCAAAGAGCCGCCGCCGTTATCACCGCGGCGCATATGTTTAATGTATACTTTGCCTTCATTCGCATAAGGCTTCTCCTCCTCGGCGCGGTTAATAGCCGCGGCTTTCAATTCCTTGCTCGGTAAGTGCTGTCACCGGGCACACGGGCACAAGCAGGCTGCCGCTCTTTTTAAGAACGAATATTTGCACCGCGTCATCGGTTGCCCCCGCGCTTATGCTGACGGATTGTGTGGTTTTGCCCTTGCTTACGGTAACGGGGGTACCGGTCACAGCCGTAAATTTGCCGTTTTTGCACACCGCGGCAACTATCTCCGCCGAAAATGCCGCCCCGCTGTTTTGAATATCAATCACTGCGTCGATTGTGCCGCTTGAAAGGGTTGTTATCTTGTCACTGCCGCGGGTAAAGTCAACCGCCGCGGTAACGGTCGCGGGTATGTTAAAGCTAAGCTCGTTGTCCTCGGCAATGCCTCTTCCCCACGCGTCGTCAAGTGCGGGCAATGCAAGCGTATAGTCCACACCCTCGCGTATGTTATCAACTCGGTGTTTGCCGCGCCGTTAAGCGTTATGCTCTCCGCGCGAACGGTGCGCGGGTCGATATCCAAATTAAAGGTGTAGTGCGCCGTAAGGGTCGCCGCGTCAAAGCTTTTGTCCGTAAGCTTTGTTTTAAAGAAGTCGTCGGGCAGCTCGCGGCGGATAGACCAATCGTCGATATTTATTTTCTGCACGTAACGCGTGTTTCCGCCGACATTTTCGGAATAGCCGTCTTTCATTGTAAGGGCATAACCCACCGTTTCCGTGGCTTTGTCCGTTTCGTCCGCAATTTTCAGCTCCTC
>CAZIQC010000252.1:0-2466 GCA_964541335.1 uncultured Oscillospiraceae bacterium | reverse complement strand
TCCACCCGAAGGACCGCCCGTTTGCGCCGCCTTAAATTTCTTTCCGTTGGGAACACCGCCGCCGATTTCCTCAACGATTACGCGAAGCGTTGTGCCCATCGGTATTTCAACCAAGCCGGTGTTGTGTATTTTACCGCCGAGCGCGAACACCTTTGTTCCGTGGCTTTTTTCCGTACCGATTGACGCAAACCAATCCGCACCCTTGTTTATTATTACGGGGATATTCGCATAAGTTTCGACGTTGTTAAGAATTGTGGGCTTTTCCCAAAGACCTTTTACCGCGGGGAACGGCGGACGCGGTCTGGGTTCTCCGCGATGACCTTCGATAGACGTCATAAGTGCCGTTTCCTCGCCGCATACGAATGCACCCGCGCCGAGGCGAATACCTATATCGAAATTAAATCCCGTGCCGAAAATATTTTCCCCGAGCACTCCGTACTCTTTTGCTTGCTTTATGGCTATTTCAAGCCGCTGTACCGCAATGGGGTACTCTGCACGAATGTAGATATATCCCTGATTTGCACCGATGGCATAGCCCGCTATCGCCATTGCCTCAAGCACGCTGTGCGGATCGCCCTCAAGAATACTTCTGTCCATAAATGCGCCGGGGTCGCCCTCGTCCGCATTACAGCAAACATATTTTTGATCGTTTACGCTTTTTGACGCAAAGTCCCATTTAAGTCCCGTCGGGAAGCCGCCGCCGCCGCGACCGCGCAGTCCCGATTTTTTTATCGTGTCGATAACTCCTTCGGGTGTCATTTCCGTAAGAACGGTTGCCAACGCCTTGTATCCGTCAAAAGCTATGTATTCTTCAATGTTCTCGGGGTTAATAACGCCGCAGTTGCGGAGAGCAACACGCATTTGCTTTTTGTAAAAGTCAACCTCGTTAAGAGATTTTATGGAATCGTTTTCAACCGTTTCGTCATAAACAAGACGTTTTACAATTCTCCCCTTTAACAAGTGCTCGGAAACGATTTCCGCAACGTCTTCCTTTTGAACTCTGCTGTAAAACGCACCCTCGGGATAAACAACAACAACCGGACCGAGTGCACAAAGGCCGAAGCACCCCGTCTTTACAACCTTAACCTCATTTTCAAGACCGTTTGCGGCAAGCTGTGCCTCAAACTCATCTATAAGCTGCGCGCTGCCGGAGGAGGTACAACCCGTACCGCCGCAGACAAGCACATGCGCTCTGTATAAATTCATTCGTTACAACTCCTCTCACATTCCGGCATTGCCGATGGTATACTCTTCCACTGCTTTTCCGTTGACAATATGGTCGGAAACAATTTTCGCAACCTTTTCGGGCGACATTTTAACGTATGTTACCTTTTCCTCACCCGGGACAAACACCTCAACAATGGGTTCCAATCTGCAAAGACCGATACACCCCGTCTGTTCGATAACAACATTGTGCAGATTTCTCTTCGCACATTCCTCGACAAACGCCGTCATAACCGGGCGCGCACCTGCCGCAATACCGCAGGTTGCCATACCTACGACAACGCGCACACCGTCTTTTCTCTCTTTTCTGAGATTTACATCATCAAGAACCTTTTTCTTTATAGCCTCAAGCTCCGCTATGCTTTTCATATTACCGTACACCTCCGTAAATTTCGTTTAATCCTTCTTTTATATATTCCGTTATCCAGCTTGCAACGCTTATTTCGGCAAGGCTTACCTCACCGAGCACCTCGCGCAGCTTTTTCGTGTCAAGCTCAAAGCATTTTTCCCCGAAGCTGTGCCTGTACAAAAAGTCACACATAGGGTTCATACTTATGAGCGAAACAATCGCCGCACCTATATCTCCGTGCGGCTGACGATCTACGCTCGAATACGAAAAAACAGCCGTAAGCGTTGTACCCACATTCGGGGTACTTGTTATTTTAACATCACCGCCGGCTTGCCGTGCCGCACTTTTCAAAAGAGATATTCCCAGCCCCACTCGCCTTGTTGTGCGCGTAGTTACGAACGGGTCCTCAACCTTTTTCAAAAGCTCGGCGTCCATACCGCATCCGTCATCACTTACCGTAAACGAGAAAATATCGCGCGCAGCGTCCTCCGTAATTTCGATTGTGATGTTTTTTGCCCCCGCACGAACGGAATTTTCCGCAATATCTAAAATATTAAGGCTGATTTCCTGCATATCAGTTCATATATTTTTCCAAGATACCCGGTACGTCGTCCGCCGTAAGTCTTCCGTAAACGTCATCATTTACCGTAAGCACTGGCGCCAATCCACACGCACCTATGCAACGTGTTGCCTCAAGCGAAAATCTGCCGTCTGGAGTGCAACCGTCAACATCGATTTTAAGAATTTCCTTGATTTTCTCCAAAATGTCGCCGCTGCCCTTAACGTAGCACGCCGTTCCGAGGCAAACCGCAACCTTGTACTCTCCCTTGGGATTGAGCGAAAACTGCGTGTAAAACGTTACAACACCGTAAACCTCAGCAAGAGAAACACCG
>CAZIQC010000251.1:0-2472 GCA_964541335.1 uncultured Oscillospiraceae bacterium | reverse complement strand
GTGCTTAAGCTCGCCCGCGGCGAAGCCCTCCGTGTAAATATACGAAATTTCTTTAAGCTTAAGCGCACCCTCAAGACACACGAAATAATCCATTCCCCTGCCTATATAAAAGCAGGTGCGCGCCGTTTTCAAATATTCCTCGGCAAAGGCGCGGTACGTCTCCCTGTCACTGCACAAACTCTCCATTGCCGCGGCGGCAACCGCCAAATGATATTTTAAATCAAGCTTTTCCTTTGCAAGGGAATTTGCGATTATTGCCAGCACGGCAAGCTGTGCCGTGTAAGCCTTGGTCGAGGCAACGGCTATCTCGGGACCCGCGTGCAAAAGCAGTGTGTGCGTTGCCTCGCGCGAAAGGGTTGAGCCTTTAACGTTTGTCAGCGTGAGCGACCGATGACCCATCTCCTTTATTTTCACCAGCACCGCGCGGCAGTCCGCCGTTTCGCCGCTTTGCGATATAAATACGAAAAACGGCTTTTCGGACAAAAGCGGCATATTGTAAACAAATTCGCTGGCAAGGCACGTTTGCGCGGGCTTTTTCGCTATTTTTTCCATAAGCTGTTGTCCCACAAGCCCCGCGTGGTAGCTTGTGCCGCACGCTATAATATAGATTTTGTCGCTTGCGGCAAGGTCTGCGCAAATTTCCTTGTCTATGGAAAGTGTGCCGTCCGCGGTCATATATTCGCGCATTATTTTGCGTATTACCGAGGGCTGCTCCTCTATTTCCTTAAGCATATAATGCGGGTACGTGCCCTTTTCCGTGTCGGAAAGGTCTATTTCGGCGGTAAAGCTCTTTCTTTCGATTTTTTGCGCATAGCTTGTGTAAAGCGTTATTTCCCCGCGGGTGATTACGGCAAACTCGCGGTCGTGTATCTCATAAAATTCATTCGTTTGCGCAAGCATTGCCATTGCGTCACTGCCAAGCATATTGAAGCCCTGCCCCTTACCTATCAAAAGAGGCGACTTGTTTTTCACGGCATACAGCACATCGGGATTTTGCGCATCGATAATCGCCAAGGCGTAGCTTCCCTCCAAAACCTCGATAAGGTGTGAAATCGCCGTTGTAACACACTCTCCGTCATTCGTAAATTTTTCGAGCAGCTTTACGATAACCTCTGTGTCGGTATCGCTTGCGAATTGCGCATTTTCCAAAAGTGTGCGCCGAAGCGCCGCCTCGTTTTCTATAATTCCGTTATGAACCAACGCAAACCGCCCCGCCGTGTGCGGGTGGGCGTTTTTCTCGGTGGGCTTTCCGTGCGTTGCCCATCTCGTATGCCCTATCCCGAGACTGCCTGGGCAGCTTTTGCCGCCGCTCGTCTTTTTTACCAGGTTTTCGAGCTTGCCCACGGCTCTTTCAACCGTTAATTTCTTATCGTATACCGCAATTCCCGCCGAGTCGTAGCCGCGGTATTCCAGCTTTGAAAGCCCCTCCAAAAGCAACGGTGCCGCCGCGTCGCTCCCTATATATCCTACAATTCCGCACATATTGTTTGCTCCTTTCTTCCGAAACGCACCGCAAAACGCGGTGCACAAAATACTGCAATTATACATTTTACTACATATTGCCCGCATTTTCAAACATTTTTTAACAAATTGAAAAAAACTGTGGATTTTTTGTTACTTTTCATATATAATGTATCTTAATCTTTTACGATTGGAGTTATGTGTATGAAAAACAAAATTCTCGCACTTTTGGAAGAAGACAGTCGCCTCACTCCCGCAAAAATTGCGGTAATGCTCGGTATTGACGAGCAGGAGGTTGCGCGAGCCGTAAAAGAGCTTGAAGACGAAAAGGTTATCCTCGGTTACAAAACCTTGGTCAACTGGGAGCTTGCCGGGCGCGATACCACGCTTGCAAATATAGAATTAAAGCTTACGCCGCAGCGCGGCGGCGGGTTTGACACCGTTGCCGAGCGCATATACAAATTCCCTCAGGTGAAATCCGTTATACTTATGTCCGGCTCGTACGACCTGCTTGTAACGGTTGAGGGCAAAAGCCTTAAGGACGTGGCAATGTTCGTTTCGGAAAGGCTTGCCCCGATGGAGTCCGTTGTTTCCACAACAACGCATTTCGAGCTTAAAACATATAAAAAAGACGGCGTTATTTTCGACGGCGACGAGGAAGATAATCGGGAGGTACTGGGTGTATGATTGATTATTCGCAGTTTCTTTCCGAGCGCATTACGTCGCTTCCGCCCTCCGGCATACGAAAGTTTTTCGACATTGCCGCCGAGATGAAGGGCGTTATCTCGCTCGGTGTGGGCGAGCCTGACTTTGTCACCCCCTGGGCAATTCGCGAGGCGGGCATTTACTCTCTCGAAAAGGGGCACACGCACTACACCGCCAACCGCGGCACGCTTGAGCTTCGCGAGGAGATTTGTGCCTACCTTAAGCGCAAATACAGCCTTTCTTACGACCCCAAGGACGAAACGCTTGTTACCGTGGGCGGCAGTGAGGCGATTGACGCGCTCATTC
>CAZIQC010000250.1:0-2533 GCA_964541335.1 uncultured Oscillospiraceae bacterium | reverse complement strand
CAATCTCCCACTGAAAACGTTGAATGACGGGGCTAATGCCCCTTATTGAAAAATGTATAAAAGAAAGGAAAGCCTCGCATAATAAAAGCGGGCGGAAATATGCACGAAGGCTGTTTCCGTCCGCTTTACCGTGTGCGTCGCACGTGTTATTTGTTTGCCAAATATTCGTTGAGCTTTGCAACCAATGCGTCCGCGTCAGCACCGTGTACCGCGCAAGCCTCCTCAACGGACTCTCCGCTTGCCGACGGACAGCCCAGGCAATGCATACCTATTTCGAAGAAAAACGGAGCAGTGCCGGGATCGAGTGCGAGAACCTCGGAAATAATCATATTTTTTGTTACCTGTGCCATAAAATAACACCTCCTCTGTTTATTTGATTATTATACACCGCTTTTCGGGAAATTACAATACATTTATTTTACGCTTTTTCAAAATACGGCAAAACCTTGCCGTAAAGCTGAAAAAACAGTGCGCTGAGCAAACTTTTTGTGTGATTTTCTAAAAAAGATTGACTTTTCGGTACAAACATTGTAAAATAACATTATTGTCATATGTTGATCTTTGCGGAGGGATAGAATGAAGAACCAAATCGGTAAGCGTGAGAAAGAACAGCTCGGCAACAGAATTGTGCTTACGTCATCGGTAATATTTATGTACGGCTTGCTATTGCTTTTCATACAGAAAATGGCGGAAAGCTCGATGACGGTAAACGGCGCGCTGGCTTTTATACAGATTTTGCGCTGGGTGTCGCTTGCGGGGGCTATGCTGTGTGCCGCGTGGAGCGCGTATAAAGAGAAAAAGTCGTTCTTTATTTATTGCGCAATGAGCATATTTATATTTTTGAGTACCACAACGCTTCTTTACTGCGGAAAGCACAACAAAGCGTTTTTGATAAACTATTTGGCGCTTTTCCTTACATTCGCGGCGGTGCAGATTTATTATGCGATTAAGGTGCGCGGCGGCTTTAACAAAAAAAGCGTGTCGGTGATTTTTACCGCAGTTTGCATACTGCTGATTTTGGCGGTTACGGCGCTTTGCGTATGGCAAAGGCTTTATTGACAAAGGAGTGTAAAAGGTTCGGTCGACCGTGGCGCGGGTCTTTCGGTCGGGGGTTTGTCCTCTCCGAACGCTTTTTCCCGTTACCTTGACAAAGGAAGCTGTAAAAAAACCGTGTTTTTTTACAGCTTTTTATTGAATAAAAAATCGGAGAAAAAAATGTATTACGAACAGCTCAGAAACGAAATAAAAAACGGAAATATAGCCTCACTGTATATTTTTGAGGGGCAGGAGCAATATTTAATCGAGTTTTGCATCGAAGAAATAAAAAAACGGCTTATAGAGCCTTGGACTGAGGTGTTTAATTTCAAGAGCTATGCCTTTTTGCCCGAAATAGGGGAAGCGACGGACTTTATAGAAACTCTTCCTGTGATGAGCGAACGCAAAATGGTGGTTTTTCGCCGTTGCGGAATGTTCGGAAATATTAAAAACAGGGCGCAGTGGCAAAGGCTTCTTTGCAATCTGTCGCCCGAGGTGTGCGTTATAATTTGGGACGAGGAGCAAAAAAAGCCCACCGCCCTCAGAAAAGAAATAGGAAGCGCCGCGGTAACGGTGAGCTTTCCGTTGCAAAGCGAAACCGGCCTGCGCACGTGGATAACGAAAATAGCCGCCGCCTCGCAAAAAAACATAGCTCCCGCGGATGCCGTTTATCTTGCGACGTCGCTCGGGCGAAAAATGCAGCCCATCCGAACCGAGCTTGAAAAGATTATAGCGTTTTCCAAGGGCACGAGCATAACCCGCGAGGATATAGACGGCGTTATCGTAAAGCCGGCGGATGAAAGCGTTTTTTCCCTGATTGACGCAATCTTTGACGGAAAGCGCGAGCAGTGCTACAGACTTATATATTCTTTGTGCGCGCGGCGGCAAGAACCCGTGGCGATTATTTCTCTTTTTGCGGGACAGCTTATAACTATGTACCGTGCAAAGCTTCATTTATTGAACGGGAAAACCGCCCAACAAACCGTGCGTGAAATCGGCGGCGGGTATGCGGCGGAAAAATGCGTGCGCCGTGCGGTTAAAATAAAAGCGGAAAACATAGAACATCTGATAAATTTGTGTTGTGAAAAAGACCGCGACATAAAGCAGGGCATAATCGGCGGGAGAACCGCACTCGAAACCTTGGTTGCGGAGTATAAATTTTATTAAAGGAGCATTTTTATGAAGTACGAATTAAAAAACGGTTGGCTCGGAAATATCGATAAGGACAGCGTGTATGAATACGCCCGTGGCTACAAAGAATTTCTGAACGCCGCCAAGACCGAGCGCGAGGGTGTGAAAACTGCGGAGCGTATGGCGCGCGACAAGGGCTTTCGTCCGATAGAGGAATTTGCCTCTCTCAAAACGGGCGACAAGTTTTTTGCGGTAAATCGCGGCAAGGAATTTATCGCGGGCATAATCGGCGAAGAAGCGATAGCAAACGGAATTAACATTGTGGGCTCGCACGTGGATGCGCCGCGCCTCGATTTAAAGCAAAATC
>CAZIQC010000249.1:0-2547 GCA_964541335.1 uncultured Oscillospiraceae bacterium | reverse complement strand
CCGAAGCTTTTTTTTAAGTTTTTAACTTCCAAAATCGCCATAATTTTAACTCCTGAAATAACTCATTTTTTTCTCTATGTAACCGAAAAGCAGCGTCAATATACCCGAGAATGCAAGGTAGAAAACGCCCGTGTAAAACAGCGGCCAAATAAGCCCCTTAAGCTTGATGAAGCGCTCCGCGCTCCAAATAATTTCGTACACGGCAATAATGCGCGAAAGGGAGGTGTCCTTGACGAGCGTTATTATTTCGTTGCTCATCGGCGGAACAATGCGCTTTATAACCTGAAGCAAAACAACCTTGAAAAACACCTGAGTTTTTGTAAGCCCGAGAACCTGACCCGCCTCGTATTGCCCGCGGGAGATAGACTCTATGCCGCCGCGGTATATCTCGGAAAAATAGCAGGCATAATTTATGACAAAGGCAAGAAGTGCCGCGGAAAACCGCTCCAAAAGCGGCATATCGAACAAAAGCCCCGGCCCGTAGTAAATAACTATGAGCTGAAGCATAAGCGGCGTGCCGCGAATTATCCACACAACGGTGCGCACAGCCCAGCGAAGCGGCTTAAATTTGCTCATAGAGCCGAAGCTTATTACAAGCCCGAGAGGAAGCGAGAAAAGAAGCGTCAGGCAAAAAAGCTTAAGCGTTGTCGCAAAGCCCGCCAAAAGCTGATTTGTTACGGGAATAAAAGAATTAAAAAACGTCATAAAAACCATCCTTAAAAAACGCAGTCAAAGGGATTTTGGCAACGAAACGCGTCGCTGCCGAAATCCCCGCAAAACCGCAAATCTGTCTCAGAAAATCAGTCCGCTATCGCAACGGAATACTTTTCGGAAAGAGAGGCAAGCTTGCCGTTTTCCTTAAGCTCTTTGATGTAGCCGTTTACTATGCCTTGCATATCCGACCCCTTGCGGAAGCCTATGCCGTACTCCTCTTTTGTAAGAGAAATGCCCTGTGCAAGGTCTGCATAGCTTGTGCCCTCGCCCGTCATAGATTGCGCCATTGTTATATCGATAATGCAAGCGTCGGCACTGCCGGACTTAACCTCCATAAGCGCGTCGGACTGAGCATTTACCGCAACCGTTGCAAATCCGAGATCTGCCGCAGCCGATTCCGCCGCAGAGGCGGATTCAACCGCAAATGTGAGGTTTTTCATCGAGTCGGTGTCGGCATATTTTGCCACTTCGCCGCTTTTCATAACAACAACCTGTTCGTTCTTTGCATACGGGTCGGAGCAAGCCGTGTTGAGCGTAACCTCGTCGGTAATGGTCATTCCGTTCCAAATGCAGTCGATAGCTTTCGAATCAAGCTCAAGAAACTTGTTGTCCCAATCGATTACCGTAAACTCAGCTTCCACACCCATAAGCTTTGCAACCTCGCGTGCGAATTCGGCATCGAAGCCCGTCCATTCGCCGTTTTCGTCCTGGTAATCCATCGGCTCGTACTCGGTAATGCCGACAACCAGTTTGCCGCTTTCTTTAATTGCCTCGCTGTCAGAAGCAACGGACTGCACGTCGTTTTCTTTGCCCGTTTCGTCGGAAACCTTTTCCTTGCCGCACCCCGCGAAAACCGCAAGTGCAAGCGCCAGTGTAAGTAATGCCGTAATAAATTTTTTCATTGTTATAACTCCCTTTCGTTTATCTTGACATCATATTACCACTTTACCGTGATAAAGTCAAGGGCTTTTTTAAAAATTTTTGAAATTTTTTTCAAGAGGTCAATTTTGTGTAAAGCGAATACCGGTTAAATCAATTTTCAACAATCCCTCAGTCGCTTTTAGGCTTCCCTTTAGGCAAGGGAGCCGAAAGGCGCATAAAAAAGCCCTCCTTGCCTAAAGGAGGGTGGCACGCGTTCCGCGTGACGGGAGGATTTTTTGGGGGAAAGGACATTAAATCAGTATTTACTAAAGCGGAGGGCGAAAAGGTGAGTTCCTCGGCAAAAAACGTGCTCGTGCAAAAGGGAGCGGCGGCTTTGTGCGGGGGGTGCGAGCAATTTTTCGGGCGGGCAAAAGTATTTCCCGAAAAAAATAAAAAAACAGTGTTGACAAACGCGGTTAGTTGTGCTAAACTGCAAAGTGTTAGTTAAGACTAACGCAAATTCCGACAATCGGTCGAAGGCGGTGAGCATATGAATTTAATTGAGGCTCAAGAGGGAAAAGAGTACATAATTAAGGAAATAAATACCGATGATGATGAGCTTAACGCATTTTTGTTTTCGCTCGGCTGTTACAGCGGCGAGCATATTACCGTGGTTGCGCGCAGGCGCGGCGGTTGCACGGTTTCGATTAAGGACGGAAGATATAATATAGACAACACTCTTGCCGCGGCAATAACGGTATAGCCGTGTCGGGAAGCGGTGCGCTTTCCCCGCCGCGGCGATTTTCGGCGATAAAGGTTAGGGGAAGCTAACTACAGCAAGAAAAATTTTATTACATACAAATATGTACAAGGAGGAATTTTTATGAGAATTGCTTTAACGGGCAATCCGAACTCGGGAAAAACAACAATGTATAACGCCTTGACCGGTCGAAACGAAAAGGTCGGCAACTG
>CAZIQC010000248.1:0-2558 GCA_964541335.1 uncultured Oscillospiraceae bacterium | reverse complement strand
CGGCAGACCACGGAAATGCAGATCAAATGATCGATCCCGAAACGAATGAAGTGTTTACGGCTCACACAACAAATCCTGTTCCCTTTATTGTATGCGGTGAGGAGTGTTCTCTTCGTGAGGGCGGTCGTTTGGCGGATATAGCACCCACACTTCTTGATATTATGCAAATCGAAAAGCCGCAGGAAATGTCCGGAAACAGTCTTATAAAATAAAAAGGATGGGGATATATGGATAATCGTCCCATAGGTGTATTTGACAGCGGTTTGGGCGGCTTGACAACCGTACGCGAAATAATGAGGGAAATGCCGGGCGAGGATATTATTTATTTCGGCGATACGGGACGCGTTCCGTACGGGAACAAAAGCCGCGAAACTATTTTGCGCTATACAAAAGAAGATATAGCGTTCTTGCTGAAAAATAACGTAAAACTTATTATTGCGGCTTGCGGCACGGCAAGCAGTGTTTCCTTGCCTTATTTGAAGAGTGAGTATTCCGTAGAACTGATGGGCGTGCTTGAGCCAACCTGTGAAGAGGCAATTCGCATAACAAGGAACGGTCGCATAGGCGTTATCGGAACATACGGAACAATTAAAAGCGGAAAATACGAGCAGATTATACGTTCGATAACAAACGATGTGTGTGTGTATTCTAAAGCTTGTCCGCTTTTTGTGCCTTTGGTTGAGAACGATTACTCCGAAAAGGCGGCGGCACGTCTTATTGCCGAGGATTACCTTTTTGAGCTAAAAAAGGAAAATGTGGATACTCTTATCTTAGGATGCACACATTACCCCTTGCTTTCGGGCGTGATTTCGGATATAATGGGAGAAGAGGTTACACTTATAAATTCGGGTGCAATGGCTGCCAAAAAAGCTAAAAAATATTTGACGGAGAAAAACGCCCTGGCAGACAAAATCGTCGGACACAACACATTTTATGTGTCCGACGATGCGGAAGGTTTTGCGAAAACCGGGGGGATTTTTCTCGGAGAACATATCAAAGCACAGGTATTTTCGGCAGAGGAGTTTTTTCAATGAAAAAAGAGGTTTATATATCTATAAAAGGTCGCCAGGAATACAGCGACGACGAAACAGATACCGAGGTAGTTACTGCGGGAAGATTTTACAACAAGGACGGAAAGTATTATTTAACTTATACGGAGGGCGAGCTTTCGGGTATGGAAGAATGTAATACTACCCTCAAAATTTCTCCGGACAATACCGTTACAATGATGCGCCGCGGCAACACAAGCACCCATATGATATTTGAGGAGGGGCGTTGCCATATCGGACATTATGAAACTCCGTACGGTGATTTCACAATCAGTGTTACCGCGAACAGCGTCAATGTGGATCTCAGCGATAACGGCGGAATAATCGACATTGACTATATAATGGATATAAATAACGTTGCACGTTCTCATAACGGAATATCGTTAAGTGTGCGTGCATAGTCGAAAGGAAATAATTTTATATGGCAAATACGCTTTCTCTTAAAAAAGAACAAATTTATACGGCTGTAAAAAATTCGGCACAAAAGCTCTGCGGGGAGATACCCGTTCCGGAGTTTGTTCTCGAAATTCCGAAAGACAGCTCACACGGCGATTATGCCGTAAACATAGCAATGCTTTTATCACGTACATTGCGCAAAGCTCCTCGGGAAATTGCCGAACACATCTGCGAAAATATTTCCGCGGAAGAAATCGGCGCAACAAAAGTAGAAATCGCGGGTCCCGGATTTATAAACTTTTACCTTGATAAAAGCTATCTCTATAACGTAATAAACGAAATAGAAGCCGAGGGCGTATCATACGGTAATACAGACATCGGCAAAGGGAAAAGCGTTGTGGTTGAATTCGTAAGCGCAAATCCGACCGGTCCCATGCATATGGGAAATGCACGCGGCGGCGCGCTCGGCGACAGCTTGGGCAATGTGCTTGCACGTGCCGGCTGGAACGTTACCAAGGAATTTTACATAAACGATGCGGGTGCACAAATCGATAAATTCGGAAGAAGCTTGTCGGCGCGTTATGTACAATTACTTTGTGGCGAAAATTCAGTCCAATTTCCCGAAGACGGTTATCAGGGCGACGATATCCGCGTTCACGCAAAAAACTATATTGACAAATACGGTGATATACTCCTGGACAAAAGCGAGGAAGACAGAAAGAAAGCTTTGGTTGATTATTCTTTGCCGCTTAACATTGCCGCACTAAAGGAAACGCTGTCAAAATACGGCATAAACTACGATGTGTGGTTCTCGGAAAGTACGCTTCACAACGAAAACAAGGTTTCGGAAACAATTGAGCTTCTGAAAAAGAGCGGGATTACGTATGAAAAAGAGGATGCTCTTTGGATTAAATCGACGGATTTCGGCGCGGAAAAGGACGATGTGCTTGTGCGTGCGAATAAAATTCCCACATATTTTGCCGCCGACATAGCGTATCACAGAAACAAGCTCGAGGAACGTGGGTTTGATCTTGCGATAAACATATGGGGAGCGGATCATCACGGGCACATTGCACGTATGAAAGGTGCGATGGAGGCTGTCGGTATAAGCGG
>CAZIQC010000247.1:0-2565 GCA_964541335.1 uncultured Oscillospiraceae bacterium | reverse complement strand
ATTTTTTCCGCTTTTGCATTTGCCGCGGCAAGTATTTCTTCCGTCTTTTTTTCAACCGAACGGTATGCCTCGCGCCGTTTTTCGTCGGCTTCGGCCTCGGCGGCATCAAGCTTTTTTTCATATTCGTCCTTTAATGCTTCCGCCGTTGTTAATTTGTTGTTCGCTTCTTCGTCAACAGCCCTGTAATGGTCACATCTTTTCTTCATAAAAGCCTTCACAGGCTCGTATAAAAGAAAATACAATATTGCAAACAGTATTACAAAGTTCAGCAGATGAAGAAGAATTTGTTGCCAATCGATATTAAGCGGCACATTCATTGACCGTTGCCTCCCTTACAGCACGAAAATAATAAGAATAGCTATAACAAGTGCATATATTATTGCCGTTTCGACAAATACAAGTCCAAGCATAAGCGTGGTGCGGATTTTGCTCTCCGCCTCGGGCTGACGCGAAATTGCCTCCGACGATTTTGCAATAGCCAAACCCATACCCACGGCACCCGCCGCCGCAAGACCTACCGCTATTGCCGCCGCCATTGCCTTGTCGCCCACTGCGCCGTCGCTTCCGTCTCCCGCCGCAAGCGCGGGAATTGCCAATGCCGAAACAAGCACAAACAGCATAATCATACAAATAATTTTAACTGTGTTTCTTTTCATAGTTTTATCCTCCGATACATTTATTTTTATTCCGATACCTCGCCGTAAAACAGCGACGTAAGCATTGTAAGCACATATGCCTGAATCAATGCGTGAAGAAGCGTAAACAACACTCCCACAAGCACCGGCAGCCCGTAGCTCAGGTGAATATAATGATACACAAGCTCCGTCACAAGCGCACCGCTTAAAAGTGCCCCGAACAAACGAAAGCTCATCGAAACGGGCAGGGAAAATTCCTTCAAGGTTTTACCTACACCGCTCGGACCGTTTCCCGCAATTCCTCCTGAAAGGATTACCGCATAGGACAAGCAGCCCATCATAATCGCGCCGTTAATGTCAGCCAAGGGCGCGGGCAATGCAACCGACGCACCCGCGGTCGTAACCGCCTGTATGCCGAACAGCTCGAATATCGTCCCCGTAAATATGTATACACCCGCCGCAAATATATAAGCACCCAAAAATCCGTTTCTGTGCGGACTGTTTGTCTTGGCAAGGCTGTCAAAAAAATCGACGAGTGTTTCCAGCGCAAGCTGTACTTTGCCGGGAATGTATTTAAACCGCGGCACGGCAAAAATGCGTATTACCAAGCACACCGCAAAAAGTATTCCCGTGACCGTATATGCCGAAACAAGCGCGGGATTTACGTTTTTAATTCCGAAAAAGCTTATTTTGTTTGT
Organism: uncultured Oscillospiraceae bacterium; assembly: GCA_964541335.1. Classification (GTDB taxonomy): domain Bacteria; phylum Bacillota; class Clostridia; order UMGS1883; family UMGS1883; genus UMGS1883. The sequence continues at coordinate 1,232 of CAZIQC010000247.1, read as the reverse complement.
ATCGTGCAAAACCGCGTCACGCATAAGCACACTTATTGCTTCGTGCTCGCCCTTGCCTTTTATCACAATCGTTCCGATTATCAAAAGCAATGCCGCCGCCGCAAAGACAGCCGCCGCAACCGTTTTTTTCTTTTTTTTCAATGTCATTCACCTCCGCTCGTTAAAACAACCGTAAGCACGACTCATTTCCGTGTTTTACGGTTGTATTTCTTGCTTGTTGCGATTTTTGGTTTTTGTTACGGCACAAAAGCCGAAAATTCAAGTTAAAAATACATATTTTTTACGCGTATTCATTATAACTCTTTTTATAAAAAAGTCAATATTTTTATGTATTTTTTTTAAAATCAAAAAGCGGCACAAAAACAGCCTTATCATAAGAACAAAAGCGCAACGTTATATGCCGCAAACGCGACAAGCCACGCCACGGCACACTGCCCGATAACCACGCACAGCGCCCATTTCGCACCCAACTCGCGCCGAATCGAGGATATTGCCGCAACGCACGGTGTATATAAAAGGCAAAACGCCAACAGGCTTAACGCCGCCGCGGAAGAAATTGTCGACAAAATGCCGCTTGTCGAGCCGAAGAGCACCGTCAGCGTCGATACAACACTTTCCTTTGCCATAAAACCGGAAAGAAGTGCCGTGGACACGCGCCAGTCGCCAAAGCCGAGCGGCGCAAATATCGGCGCGATTTTGCCCGATATAACGGCAAGTATGCTGTCTTGTGCGTTTTGTACGGTGTTTAATCTTAAATCAAAGCTCTGCAAGAACCATATTACAACCGTTGCCGTAAATATTATCGTGAACGCGCGCGTCAGAAAGTCTTTCGCTTTATCCCACAGCAAAAGCGCAACGTTTTTCGCTCCCGGCATTCTGTAGTTCGGAAGCTCCATTACAAACGGCACCGCCTCGCCCTTAAAAACGGTGTTTTTCATTAAAAAAGCCGTAACAACCCCCGTTGCAATGCCGCCGACGTAAAGCGCAATCATTATCCACACACCGTTTTTCGGGAAAAACGCCTTTGTAAAGAACACATATATGGGAAGCTTTGCCGAACAGCTCATAAAGGGCGTCAAAAGCACGGTCATTTTTCTGTCCCGCTCGGACGGAAGTGTTCTCGTTGCCATTACGCCCGGTACCGTACAGCCGAAGCCTATCAACATCGGAACAATGCTTCTCCCCGACAAGCCTATTTTGCGCAGAAGCCTATCCGTAACAAAAGCCACCCG
>CAZIQC010000246.1:0-2586 GCA_964541335.1 uncultured Oscillospiraceae bacterium | reverse complement strand
ACAACCCTAAACCCGCAAGATAACGCAACCCGTGCCGAAATTGCGGCAATTATGCAGCGCTTTTTCACAATAAACAAATAAAATAAGCGGCGGCAAAAAGCTCAAAACAAAACGGGCTTTTTGCCGCCCTTTGTTTTTGGATTTTGCCCCGAGCGAAATTGTGAATATTTTTTCTCTTTTGTTGACAATGCCGCCTTAAATATGGTATTATATGATAAAATGATATATGTATGGTGGTGTTTTGTTTTTGTTTAACAGCATACAAGAGCTATTGGCTCGATTTATAGTTCTTTTTACGGCAATAACCGTTCACGAATGTGCACACGGATATGCGGCATATAAGCTCGGCGACCCCACGGCGAAATACGCGGGACGGCTTTCGTTTAACCCTATGTCGCACCTTGATCCGTGGGGTGCTTTGTGTATGGTGGTTTTCGGCTTCGGTTGGGCAAAGCCCGTGCCGATAAACCCGATGTATTTTCGCAACCGTAAGCGCGACACCGCGCTTACCGCACTGGCGGGACCCGCGGCAAACATTTTGCTGACGTTTTTGTCAAGTGTGATTTTTGCGTTTTATTACGCGCTGGTGTATGTGCGCGTGCCCGCAAATTTCATAACGGATTTTGTCTACACGGTGTTTATACAGCTTGCGGCGGTAAACATAGGCTTTGCTGTGTTTAACCTTATCCCGATTCCGCCGCTTGACGGGAGCAAGATTTTGGGTGCGTTTTTATCGAACGAAAGCTACAACAAGCTTTTGAGTTTTGAGCGAATGGGCTTCCCGTTTTTGATGATACTTTCGTTTACGGGGGTACTGGGGCACATTTTGAATGTGTTTACCACACCGGTTTACAGCCTGTGGTACAAAACGCTTAACGCACTTATAAGCCTTATTCTGTAAAGGATATTTTGTATGAGTGAGTTGCTTTTTAAGACCGAGGTTTTTGAAGGTCCGCTCGACCTTTTGTTGCACCTTATAAGCAAAAATAAGGTCAGTATATGCGACATTCCCATATCGCTGATTACCGATCAATATTTTGAATATATTTCCCTTATGCAACAGCTCGATATGGAGCTTGGCGGCGAATTTTTGGTGATGGCGTCACAGCTTTTGCTGATTAAATCGGCAATGCTTTTGCCCAAGCCCGAGCCGGACGAGGAGGACCCCCGCGCCACTCTTGCGGACAGGCTGGAGGAATACCGCCGTTACAAGGAAGCGGCGGAGGATATGCGCCGCCGTCGCAACGAAATGGAAAACGTGGTGTTTAAAGGTGCGGAGCCGCTTAATTTGCCGAAAATCAAGCCCGAAAACAAGGCAATCCCGATTGAAAAGCTGTTCGACGCGTTTTTTGCGGTTATGGATCGCACGGTGGCGCGAAAGCCGATTGACCCGAAAACCTTTCGCCGCGTTATAGGCAGAACAAATTATTCGGTAAGATATGCTTCAACGCGCATTATGGAGCGTGTGAAAAAAAGCGGGCGCGTTACCTTCGATGATTTTTTCGCGGATTTGCACGTGCGCGGAGAATTTGTGGCAACCTTTCTTGCAATATTGGAGCTTATAAAGGAAAATGCGGTTTATATCGAAAGCGAAAAGGACAAGCTTTATTTGAAACGGGGAGAAAGCAATGTGGAATTTGACCTTCGGGAAGAATATTGAATGTGCGCTTGAGGCGGTGCTGTTTGCCGCGGGCGAAGCCGTGGAAAGAGAACGTATCGCGCAGGCTCTGGAGGTGCGCGAGGACGAAGTGGAGGAAGCCTTTGCGGCACTGAAAAAGAAATATAACGACGAAAAGCGCGGCATACGCTTAATCGAGATTGAAAGCTCGTACCAAATGTGCTCCAACGCGGATTATTACGACTGTATACAAAGGGTAAGTCAAACAAAGCGCGAGGCGGGACTTTCCGCGGCGGCGTTGGAAACGCTGTCGATAATCGCATATAATCAGCCCGTTACAAAATCCACGATGGATTTTATTCGCGGGGTAGATTGCTCGTATTCGGTATCGCGATTGTTGGAGCGCGGCTTTATCGATGAGCTGGGGCGCGCCGAAACGCCCGGCAGACCCATCCTCTACGGCACAACGATGGAATTTTTGCGGTGCTTCGGGCTGAAAAGCTTGGATGACCTGCCGCCGCTTCCGCCGCGGGAGGAAATTCGCTTTGCCGAAGCCGCGCCCGAAAAGCCCGACGTGATAGAGGAATTTGTAAAAGAAAACGCCCAAACGCCCGAAAACGAAAACGGAGATGAGTGACGCAGTGTTGACGGCAGCGCTTGTTTGTGCGGCGATTATCGTTTTGCCGCTGTTTTTGCCGCTGGAGCTTGATATAAGCTTTTCAAACGGGAAAAGAGAAATTGTGCCGAAAATAGGCAAAATAAAGCTGAGAAAAAAAACAAAAACGCACCCCGCCGCAAAAGACGCCGAAAAGCAGCGGCAAGGCTTCGAAAAAAAGCTTAAAGAAGCAACGCGCGACGTAAAGGGCTTTTGTGCGGCGAAAAAAGCGGCGGCGCTTTGCAAAAAATATGTTCGTGTTAAAAATCCGCGCCTTGAAATAATACTCGGCACGGGTGACGCCGCACTTACG
>CAZIQC010000245.1:0-2589 GCA_964541335.1 uncultured Oscillospiraceae bacterium | reverse complement strand
CCATATTGTCGCGCAGATAATCAAAGCCGAATTCGTTATTTGTGCCGTATGTTATGTCGGCGTTGTACGCCTCCTGTTTTTGCTCGGGCAGCATTTGACTTACCACAAGCCCCACACTGAGTCCCAAAAAGCGATACAGCTTGCCCATCCATTCACTGTCGCGCCGTGCAAGGTAATCGTTTACGGTTACTATATGCACACCTTCTCCCGTAAGCGCGTTAAGATATGCTGGAAGCGTGGCAACAAGGGTTTTTCCCTCGCCCGTTTTCATTTCCGCAATACGTCCCTGGTGCAAAACAATGCCGCCGATTATCTGCACGGGGAAATGCCGCATTTCGAGAACTCGCCACGCCGCCTCGCGCACCGTGGCGAAAGCTTCGGGCAATATATCGTCAAGCGTTTCTCCCGATTTCAAGCGCTCCTTGAAAATTGTTGTTTTTTCTTTAAGCTCGGCGTCCGAAAGAGTCTTGTACTCCTCCTCGTAGCCGAGAACAGTCGACACAATCGGCGCAAGCTTTTTAAGTTCTCGCGCGGAATATGTTCCGAAAATTTTTTCAAAAATACCGGTCATAAAAAAACCTCCCAAAATTTATTTTGCCGTTTGCACGATAAAGTCGCATATTTTATCCGAAGAGCTGTAGGAAAAATGCTTTGCAAGCGTGGCTCTCATTTCGCGAAGAAGCACCTCATCGTCCATAAGTCTGCGCACATAGGAGCACAGCACGTCCGGGCTTTTATCGGTAAGAGCCATATTGTTTTCCACCCAAAATTTCATATTATGTGTTTCGCACCCCTCAACGGCGTTTATCAAAACCATCGGCAGGTGCTTTTCCGCGGCTTCGGTAGTGCTCAATCCGCCGGGCTTTGTCAAAATAAGCTCGGCGCAGTTCATATAATCGGGAATGTTTCGCGTAAAGCCCAAAATGCGCACACGCCCCGGGTCGTCGAGAATTTTAAGACTGCGATACAGCTTTTGATTGTTGCCGCACACCACGATTAAAAACTCATCATCGTGAATAAGTGCGCTGAGCTTACGGGCAATAAGCTTTATCGGACCGCACCCCATACTGCCGCACATAAGCAAAATTACGCGCTTGTCCGCGGGGATAAGCAGCTCCTTTTTACTTTCGAGCGGGTCTTTGCCGCTTACAAGGCGGTCGGTTACGGGTATGCCGCCGTCATACAGCTTTTCGCGCGGAATGCCGTGCGCCTCAAACTCGGCAAACAAGGATTTGTGCGGAACTATATAATAATCGAGCTTGCTTGACGAAACGCCCGGACTGCACGTGTAATCCGTTGCCACAAAATATGTGCGCAAGCTCGGCTTATACCTTTTAACGGTGTGCGTAAGCGTCATAGCCGAAAAGGGGTGTGTGCATATTACGGTGTCGCACCCGCATTCGGCAAGCTTTTTGCGAAGCTTGCGCGCACCCTGCGCCATAATTCGGTAAAGCATTGTCTTTTCACGGTCGGTAAATTCCGCCGCTTTATAGCCTATGCCGAAAAGCACCGGGGCTTTTTTGTACAGGCGCACGTGCCATTTGCAAATAAAGTTCGAAGCCTTTTGCGAAACAAAGGCAAGCGAGTCCGCCGTTTCGCAATAAACGCCTCTTTTCTCGAATACCTCTTTTACGGCGCGTGCCGCGGCGTTATGCCCCTCGCCGGTATTACAGGTTAAAATAAGTACCCTCATATAAAATTTAAAACTCCTTATCTGTCGGTTTTGCTTTCCCTCCGCAACTCCAGCTTTTCGTCGAGAAAGGATTTCAGTTGTACGTGAAGCGGCGTTTGCGAATAGAGTGCAAGCATAAAGCGATATTTTGCCTTTGTGCGCGTAACGTTGCGCTTTATGTGCTCTTTAAGCTCCTCATAGCGTATAACGATGTTGTTTTCGTTCGCAAAGGCACGTATTTTGGCAACAATGCTGAACGAATAGCCTACATCGACAAAAAACACACCGAAAAACATTCCTATGAAGAACGAAAACGCCAAATTATCGGAAAACCAGCACAGCGCACGCGCTATGTACGGGTGCACGAAAAGATAATAAATAAGACCCAAGCAACCCCAAAAGAATGAGAAAAGCGGGCAAACGATACCGCGCAGATTAAAGCGATTTTTGCTGTAGTCCCACAGCTTTACGTGCAGTATGTCGATAAAGATTACACCGGCAACAAATTCGATAACGGTGAGTGCCGCCGTAAGAAGCAAAAACACCGCGATATATTTCAGCAACGGCACACCTATGGGAAGCTCATTCAATATATTCGACAAAACGTAAAGGCATATCAGTCCGAAGCCGTATATCGGCAGATAAGGTCCCGCCAAAAAGCCGGGATTTATAAACCCGTGCCCGCGGCTTACGGCACGGCGGTAAAACAGCTCCAGCACCCAACCGAACTCACAGCCCATAAAAAACAAAAACGCAAAATACAAAAATGTGTACATTAAAATTCACCTCGCGTATTCCGCAAAACATACCTATTTTATAATTTTATCATAACACAGGAAAAAAATCAAATATTTTAATCATATTTGTTAGTGTCAAGTAAAAGTTGGCAAATTTATGATCAAGCAAAATTCATGACA
>CAZIQC010000244.1:0-2592 GCA_964541335.1 uncultured Oscillospiraceae bacterium | reverse complement strand
GGGAGCAATAAAAAATGAAAATAAAAAGATTGACGGCAGCCTTAACCGCGGTGCTGTTGGCATTCCCCGCGGGCGGCGGCGCGCTTGCTTCCGAAAATACGGGGGTAAGTCTTTCGCTCGATTTTGAAGCTCCGTACGATGAGCAGTCGTTGAAAAAAGATTTTGACATAGGCTCGGGCGGCGGCAGTGTGGAGCTTGCCGCACTGCCGAACGGCAACCGTGCTCTGCTTTTGAATAACGAAAACGACGGCGCTTATACCACCGTAAAAAGGAGCTTCGGCGCGGCTCTTTCAAATGCGCCGATAACGGTTAAGCTCTCCTTTATGCAAAAGGACGCCAAGGCGGACGGAAACGTTATTCTCGCTCTTACGAGCAAGGGGGAAAATATCGGCTCTTTGGAAACCGAAAGCGGAAACATCGTCTATAAATCCGGCGGCATTACATATGCCATAATCGTAAAAAACTACACCGCAAACATTTTCTACGATTTAACGGCAATTTTCGACCTTTCCCGAAAAAAGGCGGAAATAAAGCTCGGGGACGACAGCGTGGCGCAAAATTTGGCGGTTAAAGCAAATTCGGCGGACGGCTTTACAAGCTACACCTCCGTTTCGCCGGGATATTATATAGATAATCTCATTACGGAAAACAACCAAACCGCGACCACCGTCAAGGTTGAAGCAAGCGCAAGCCTTACCGACGCGGACAATGCCCGAATATATGTTCCCACAACGGGCGAGCGCGAGTACACGTTTTCCGCGGTTGTTTATGACGGCGGCGGTGTTAAAATGGAAACCGCCCGGCCGAGGTTTGATTTTTCGCCCACATTGCCGCAAGGAGTAACGGCAAGCATCGACGAAGCCGTGCTCACGCTTAAAGTAGAGCGGGAAAGCATTGCTGATTTAACGGCACTTTTAAACACGCCCTACGAGCTGTGCGTTTCGGCGGACGGCGCGGAAAAGCGGCTTATGCTCGAATTTACGGAGGATATTGCCGCCGGGATAAAAATTCAGGGTCCGGCGCGTATATGCTGGCGCGAAAAGGACGATAACACCTTTTCCTACAAAGCCGTGTTCGTAAATCAAAACGGGGAAGAGATGTGTGATGGCGACGTACTGTGGTCGCTTGCGACACAAGACGCACCCGCCGCCGCCCTGCAAGGCATTTTGCTTGACACCGCAAAGGGCATTGTTTCCACAAGCGCACCGCTTGACGATTGGCGCAACACCCGCATAAAGCTTACGGCGACTTCAACCGAAAACGGGGCTGTAAAGGGCGAATACTTGATAATGCTTCTTGACTGGAAAACCTGTATGCAGGATAACGACCGTATAGATGCATTGAAATCCTTTGCGGATGAGGCAATTCGCGTCGGACACGATCGCTGGCTCGGCACGCCGCTCATAGCGGACGGATTTAACGTTTTGACGGATAGCCCCTTTGAATGGCGTTACCCCGTAACGGAAACAAACCCCGCCCCCGCGGCACTGTCGGACTTGGCAAGCCAGGGTTCGTTTTTGCGTGTACTCGACGGTCTTTCCGATATTACTTACGACAAAAGCTATACCGAGCGTGTGGACGCGATTTATAAGTACTACGTCGATAACTATATGTCATCGGCGAGCGGACTTCCCTACTGGGGCGGACATACCGCGGTTGATTTAAAAACGGGACAGCCCACTTTCGGCACGCCCGAGATAGACACCCACGAGCTTAAGGATAATTTCCCTTATATGGATCCGTTCGCAAGGATAGATGCGTCGCTCCCGGGAACTATTGCCAAGCGTGCGTGGAACGCGCACATCAGCGCGGAAGAATCGAAAGATAACCTCGACTTTAACCGTCATGCCAAATTTTCGAAAGAAACCGACACCGAAAGCTGGTGGGATTATAATTACGACATTTCTAAAAAACGCGATTTGGCGGTGTCGCGCAATTTGTCGTTCCACCTTGTTGTAAACGATTTCATCTATTTAATGACCGAAGCCTTCGAGCACGACGGCGACGTTACCGACCTGCGCTGGGGCTATCGCCTGTGGAAACGCTTTGCCGATGTGTGCGACGAGAAAACAATGCTCGGCGGCTATCAGGCGTCAACCGCAAAGGGGTGGGAGGTTAATCTGCCCGAAGGGTGGTATAACGAGCACAACCCGGTGTACCAGTACACGTCAAACGGCGATCGTGCCTATAACCAATATGCACAGCCTATGATAGACGCATTAACCGACCCCGATGATGTAAATTACGGCATAGCGGAAAAGAACAACTGGGACGCCACCCTCGGTCAAACGCTTGAAGCGAAAAAGGCAAAAATCGAGGAAATAGTGCGCGACGCAAACGTTGCTTTCGGTCCCGGGTATATGACATTTGCTTCGCAAACAACGGATTTGTTGCTGGCGGAACAGCTTAAAAACGCGGCGGAGGCGGCACGCATTAAGGGTGATACCGCCGTTCAAAACGAAATGACCGAATACGCCGACAATATAGAGTACTACAGCCTGCGCCGCTTGGCAAGCTACTCGCGCTTGGCATATTTGCCCGATTTAAACAGGCTTAAGGTTATCTGGACGGACGGCACGGATATGACGGGCT
>CAZIQC010000243.1:0-2598 GCA_964541335.1 uncultured Oscillospiraceae bacterium | reverse complement strand
CATGAATTTTGCTTGATCATAAATTTGCCAACTTTTACTTGACACTAACAATTTTGATAAAGGCATTGATTTTATTGTGGCTTTGATGTATAATAAAAGTGTTCAATGGCAACAATATGGCAACATTAAATACTAAAAATTGGGGATTGTTTCTCGCAACGATACCGATTTAATACCGTTTATTATCTCGTACAATGATTATCAATTACAAAGGCTCTGTAATATCCGTTAAGCGGTTGCCGCGGCAGATATTACAGAGCCTTTGTAAAATAATCTCCGTAAACAGAGCTTTATTTTATGCTTCGGTTAATCGTCCGTTTCGGTCGGAGCGGGAAGAGCTTCCTCGGGAGAAGCTATCAAATGCTCCGAGGAATTGTATATAATTTCGTTTGAATAGCTTAAAACCTCGCGCTTGCTCGATGCCTGCCCGACGGACACTCGGCTGCCCTCCGCAATTTCGGTATCCGTTACCATAAGGCTGTAGCGGCTCAGCATAACCGTGGAAGAGCATTTTTCGCCGTTGATAAAAATTTTGCTTTTGTCGGTAAAGCCGCTTCCCTGCACATAGACGGAGCTGCCCATAACCTTTATGGCGTTTATCTCAATCGGGGCTGTGCCCATTTGCATATCTGTTTTAATGTAGGGCTTGCTTCCGCCGAACATATAGTTTTTGCCGTAAAGCATATCATAGGCAAAATATTCGATATCCTCTTGATATTCCGTGTCGGGAATGCTTTCGTCGAAAAGATATTTTTGGTGAAGCTTGTTGAGATTGCCGTTGTTAAAGCCGAGCGCGTGCATAATAACGCTTGAAAGCTCATAGGAATAAACCTCGCGGTCGGCTGTTTTTTCCAAGCCGAAATTGTTCCAGGTTACATATTCCGTGGCGTACAAATCACCCGTTGTAAGGTTTTCCGCTTCCAAGCCTATGCTCGGCTGATGGTCGCCGTAGGCAACGATAAGCGTGGGATTTCCGCGGTCTTCAACCGCGGAAATCAGACTGCCCAAAAACATATCCATTTCCCAAATTTGATTGATATAATAGCTCAGTGCACACAGCTCCGTGTCGGGATAAGCGTCGCTCGTTATTTTTATTACGTTGTCCGTGCCGGCTATCGGCTCAGACGGGTACGTGCCGTGTCCCTGAACGGAAACCGTCCATACAAAGCGCGGCGTTTGCTCGGTTATGCCCTTTTTATCGTCAGTATAGGTTAGGGCGTCCATAATTTCTCCGGTAAGCGCCTTGTCCTTGCACCAGCCGTAGGGTGTTGTGTCGTAGTTATACATATATTCCTTTGACTGAAACGTGTCAAACCCCATATGGGGATATACCTTGTCGCGGTCGTAAAAATTACCCGTGTGATTGTGTATTGCGTGTGCACTGTAGCCGAGCTCCTTTAAATTAAACGGAAGCGACTCCACCGTTTGCTCCAGCATTACGGTTTTGTACGGATATTCTCCCGCGCCGAAATAGTCAAGACTTATTCCCGAAAGCACCTCGAATTCGGTATTTGCCGTGCCGCCGCCCATAGACGGCACGTGAAGCTTGCCAGTGGTAAAATTTTCTCTCAAATAGGTGTGAATGGGGGCGGGGTCGTCCGAAAAGGTGAGGTCTTTGATGATTTTCGGGTCCATAAAGGACTCAAGCTGAATTAAAATTATATCGGGCTTAACTGCGTCGGAGGAGTCGACGGTTTCGGGCAGAGCAGCGCACTTTTGCGCCGTTTTTTCCTCGCTGTAGCCGGTCGGTTTTTTTATGCCGGTGTCAAGCATTCCGCTGGAGAAGCAGTACACAAAGCCGTAGTCGCGGTATGCGCCGGCTATGTTGCCGAAATCGGTGCTTATTGCTTTAAAATTGAGCGCAAGGTTTGTTGCAATGACCACGCATATAAGCAAGCCGAACACCGAGGCGGCATTTTTGCCGTAGCTTATTTTACCGCTTATTTTCGGTCCGATTATCCACAAAAGCACGATGGACGCCACCAAAACCGCGGCGCATATATATACGGCTATGCGCTGTCCCTTTGAAAGATAAACCAAAATCAAGCTCATTTTAACAATTTGAAAATCGATTGCGCCCAAGGGCGTTACGCGGTAGCTTAAAACCACACTGTTTATAAGCCCGCACAAAATCCACGGAGCACTTAAAAGCACCACCCCGAACACACGCCGCCTGAAAAGAAGACATATTGACAGCGTGAACATAATTATAAGTGCGTTGTATATAAATACCGTCGGGCTTTTTATCATATACGACAGCCCCTTTATAAGGCTGTGACGGCTCATCGATTCTATAGCCAGGTTTTCGAAAACGCTGAGCACCGCGCAGAAAATCAGCGGGTGACTATCCAGTGCATTCCGCAAAAAAGAAAAAAATCCTTTTAAAGCTTTCAACATACACACCTTCTTACATCAATATAAGTGCTTCGGCGTATGCCGCATTGCAGCTTACAATACCCGCCGCAACGACCGCACCCGCCAAAACCGCCAGCGCAATGCGCGCCCCGCGGGGAAGACCGCGCTTTTTTGCCGGTTCGGCATTTTCGTTTTCGTGAAGAGGGGCACCGCAACCCTTGCAGGTTATATCATCGTCGGGAT
>CAZIQC010000242.1:0-2608 GCA_964541335.1 uncultured Oscillospiraceae bacterium | reverse complement strand
CAATTCACGAAACCGCAGGTTTCAATTCTTGCCGCAGGCAGTTCATTGATTTCAAGCAAAGCTTGAAATCATTATATCATACCTGCGAAAAAAAAAGCAATACGGTGTTATAATTTAACAATACGGATTATTTACATTCGCAATACCGTTTGTTATAATCAAAGCAAATAACAATAAGGAGATGTATCGACTTGTACAATTATCCTATAGGCGTAATGCTTCACAGCTTCAGGTGCGAGCTGCGCGAAGCGGTGGAAAAAGCGGCAAAAATCGGCGCACAGGGTATACAGCTTCTTGCAACGGACGCTTGGGAATATACCTCCGACACGCTCGTCGGCGACAAAAGGAAAGAGCTTATGAGCATTATGGAGGCAACCGGGCTTTGCTTTTCGGCGTTGTGCGGCGATTTCGGAGTAGGCTTTGCAAATTCCGAAAAAAATCCCGAGTTGATTGAAAAATCCAAAAAAATTCTCGACCTTGCAAAGGAGCTGGGAACAAATATCGTCACCACCCATATCGGTGTTGTCCCGGAGGATAAAGCCTCCGACCGATACAAAATTATGCAAGAGGCATGCTTTGAGCTTTCCCGCTATGCCAACAGTTTGGACGCGCATTTCGCAATAGAAACCGGTCCCGAAATCGCAACAACGCTCAAAGGCTTTCTTGACGATTTGGGTTCAAAGGGCGTGGCGGTTAATTTTGACCCCGCAAATTTCGTTATGGTTACCGGCGACGACCCCGTTCAAGCGGTTTACACCCTGCGCGACTATATCGTGCATACACACGCAAAAGACGGAATAAAGCTGACGGACACCGTCCCCGAGGAAATCTACAAGCGCATTGACGAATCCGCCAATCAGGGGCGAAAATATATCGAGCTTCCCCTCGGGCAGGGAAATGTGGATTTCGATAACTATTTAAAAGCACTTGATGAAATCGGCTACAGGGGCTTTTTAACCATCGAGCGCGAGGTCGGCGAAAATCCGTCCGCGGACATTGCGCTCGCCGCCGATTTTCTTAAAAACAAAATAAATACACTTTGAGGAGGAAATCAAAATGCAAAAAATAAAAGTAGGTATAATCGGTGTGGGCGGCATTGCCGAATCTCACATCGCGGCATATCTCAAAAATCCGAACGTTGAGCTTTACGCATTTTGAGACATAAGAGAAGACCGTCTTCACGAAATGGGACAAAAGCACGGAATTACACGACTTTTCACCGATAAGGACGAAATGCTCAAGCTTTCGGAAATCGACGCCGTAAGCGTTTGCACCTGGAACAGCGAGCACGCCCCCTGTACCATAGCCGCGCTTAACGCGGGAAAGCACGTGCTTTGCGAAAAGCCGATGGCAACAACCGTGGAAGACGCAATTAAAATGAAAGAAGCTGCCGAAAGAAACAATAAGCTTCTTATGATAGGCTTTGTAAGACGCTTCGGCAACGATTGCAAAATCGTACAGGATTTTAACTCAATTAACTATTTGGGCGATATTTACTACGCCAAGGCTACATATTTGAGAAGAAACGGCAATCCCGGCGGCTGGTTCGGCGACAAGTCGCGCTCGGGCGGCGGTCCTTTGATAGATTTGGGCGTTCACGTAATTGATTTCACACGCTATGTTATGGGAAATCACAAGCCCGTGTCGGTTTACGGCGCAACCTTCCGAAAGCTTTTCGATCGCAACAACCTTAAAACGCCGAAAAATTACGTGTCAACCTCGAAAACCGATCACGACATTTGCGATGTGGAGGATCTTGCAACCGCACTCATAAGATTTGACAACGGCGCGGTTTTGTCCATAGAGGCAAGCTTCAGTCTTAACATAAAAAAAGACCAAGGCAGAATTGAATTTTTCGGCACAAAGGGCGGTGCCAAGCTTGAACCCGACCTTGAGATGTATACCGAACTCAACGGCTATATGGCGGATGTTACCCTGGACGCCAAAACTTCGCTTGAATTCGGCGGCTTGTTTGAAAATGAAATCAATCACTATGTGGATTGCATTACAGGCTCAACCGCGTGCCTAAGCCCCGCCGAAGACGGAATTGAAATTATGAAAATTCTTTCCGCCGTGTACAAATCCGCCGAAACGGGGCACGAGGTTGTGCTTTAAAGGCGTAATCGCGCAAAGCGAAAATTTGCGGCAAAAGCTGCTTTGCAGTTCTTAATTTGCGGCGTTTCTCTTTTTCGATTTAAACAGAGCCGCTCACCCAAAAAGCCTCACACGTCCTAACTGTGGGGCTTTTTGTTTTGCAAAAAAACCCACCCGTTCATCCGCCTTTCGGCTTGATGAACGGGTGGGCTGTTCACTGTGAAACGCTTTTATCCGACTGCCTTATTTAACGGGACCTGCCGAAACAAGTGCCTTGCCCGCGGGATTACCCTCGTATTTTGCAAAGTTCTTGATAAATCTGTCGGCCAAATCCTTTGCCTTTTCTTCCCACTGTGCCGCATTCTCGTATGTGTCGCGCGGGTCGAGAATGTTTTTGTCAACTCCGGGAAGCTCCGTGGGAACTTCAAAATTGAAGAACGGGATTGTTTTTGTGGGAGCATTGTTTATATCTCCGTTGAGGATAGCGTCTATTATGCCGCGTGTGTCGCGTATG
>CAZIQC010000241.1:0-2610 GCA_964541335.1 uncultured Oscillospiraceae bacterium | reverse complement strand
AAAGGCGCTTCACCGACACTGAAAATAACAAAACCTCTTGTAATATACAAAAGCGGGACTCGTGAATATACTCCCGCCATGAACGAGCTCTTTGAAAACGGGGTGATAATATGAGCAGTGTAAAAAACAGCTATACCGACAAGAAAGAAAAAAATGCTATTGTCGGAGGCACTCTGTACTTGGTGGCAACTCCTATAGGCAACATGTCGGATATTTCGGAAAGAGCTGTAAAAGTACTTTCCGAAGTTGATTTTATTGCCGCAGAAGACACGCGTAATTCAGCAAAGCTTTTAAGTATACTCGGTATAAGAAGCGAGCTTGTCAGCTATTTTGAACATAACAAGAGACGGCGCGGCGAAGAGATCATAGCCCGTCTGCAAGGGGGCGAGTCGTGTGCTCTCATAACCGACGCCGGTATGCCCGCAATAAGCGATCCCGGTGCGGACATTGTCGCATTGTGCGCAGAACAAGGAATTACGGTTACCTGCATTCCGGGTTGCTGTGCCGCAATTACGGCACTTGCGCTTTCAGGTCTTGATACCGGGCGCTTTACATTTGATGGCTTTCTTTCAACTTCAAAAAACGAACGCAAGTCACATCTTGAAGAAATATCGCACTTGCGTCGCACTCTGATAATATATGAAGCTCCGCATAAGCTTCGTATGACGCTTGACGACCTTATGGCGTATCTCGGCAACCGAAAAATAGCTCTCTGCCGTGAACTGACTAAAATAAACGAAGAAATAATGCGCACTACAATATCCGATGCTATTGTACATTACAAGGAAAACGAGCCGAGAGGCGAATACGTGCTGATAATAGAAGGTGCAAAAGAAAATGAAGATGTCGAAGCTTTTTGGAATAAGCTTTCACCCGAAGAACACGTAGCGTATTATTGTAATAACTGTGATATGCAAAAGATGGAAGCAATCAAGCAAGCGGCACGCGACAGAGGTATGCCTAAAAGTGAATTTTACAAGCTTTTAATTAAATAATTTTTATTTTACAAAAAAACAGCTAAAAAATAAAAAAAAGACTATACAACTGACAATTTTTATTATATAATATAAGTTGTTGGTTTGAATAATCTTACAATGCTAAAAAGGAGACGTCGCTTTAGGGCGACAGGTGAAGGAAATGCTTACAGCAATAGTTGGTATCAACTGGGGAGATGAAGGCAAAGGCCGTATGGTGGACCTGCTTTCCTCGGAACAGGATATTGTCGTTCGCTATCAGGGCGGCAACAATGCCGGTCATACTGTAATAAACGATAAGGGAGAGTTTATTCTCAACATACTCCCGTCAGGTATTCTTCGTCCTGAGGTTGTTTGCGTCCTCGGAAACGGTATGGCAATCGACCCCAAGCATCTTGAAGGAGAAATAGGCAGACTTAGAGACAGGGGAATCGAAATTTCACCGAGCAATCTAAAAATAAGTGACCGTGCGATTATAACGATGCCTTATCACGTTCGTCTTGACTGCCTCGAGGAAGAACGTCTCGGCGATGCGAAATACGGTTCTACCCGTCGTGGTATCGCACCTGTTTACGGCGATAAATATATGAAAAAAGCAATTCGTATGGGCGATTTGCTTCAGCTTGACAGACTTGAAAAGCGTTTGCGCGGCATTTTCGAGTTTAAGAGCGTCACTATAGAAAAAGTATACAACTCCGAGCCTGTTGATTTTGATGAAATGTTTGCATTCCTCAAAAAATATGCAGATATGTACCGTGATTATATTTGCGACGTCGGACTTTATTTGGACCGTGCGAATAAGGCTGGCAAAAAAATAATGTTTGAGGCACAGCTCGGCGCACTGCGCGATATTGATTTCGGAATATATCCCTATACCTCATCATCGTCGACAATCGCTTCCTACGCTCCGATCGGAGCGGGAATTCCCGGTGCAAAGCTTGACAAGACTTTCGGAATTATGAAAGCATATTCTTCTTGCGTCGGTGAAGGACCGTTTACCGTTGAAATGTTCGGTGAAGATGCCGATAAACTCAGAGGAGCAGGTCAGGAATACGGTGCCGCAACAAAGCGTCCTCGCCGCGTCGGTGCATTTGATGCCGTTGCATCTCGTTACGGTGTAAGAATGCAAGGAGCGGATGAACTTGCGCTCACTAAAATAGATATACTTTCGTATCTTGACAAAATTCCGGTTTGCGTTGCGTATGATGTAAACGGAACACGCACAGAGGATTTTCCCATTGGTGCGGACCTAGATATCGCAACACCGATATACGAATACGTCGAAGGCTGGAATTGCGATATTTCAGCTTGCAGGACGTGGGAAGAACTTCCCGTAGCGGCACGCAATTACGTACTCCATCTCGAAAAGCTTGTTGATTGTAAAATCAGCTACGTATCAGTCGGCGCAGAACGCGATGCATATATAAAAAGATAAGAAAGCATCCATCGGCACGGCAAATCCGACAATCAAATGAAACGGGTACGGCAAATAAACCACACAAGGTGTAGGCTAAAGCTATCGTGAAGTTTGAAATAATTTTTAATTGATATCACGACAGCCAGAACCCAAAACGTTTGGGCTGCCATTGTGTAAATACGGATTTATTCATATTTTCACGATATGCTAATGGTAGGG
>CAZIQC010000240.1:0-2625 GCA_964541335.1 uncultured Oscillospiraceae bacterium | reverse complement strand
CGACGCGGGCAAAAGATGGCATACCGCACGCAGCAGAAACGACCAGGTTGCGCTGGATTTGCGCCTTTATTTGCGCGACGAGACGGCGGAGATAACAGCTCTTTTAAGGCGGCTCATCGGCGCAATATACAAGCAAGCCTCCGAAAACACGGATGCCGTAGCTCCGGGATATACGCATTTGCAACGTGCGCAGCCGATAATGTTCGGTCATCATTTATGTGCATATGCGATGATGTTTATTCGCGATATGGGGCGTATTGAGGACGCCGTAAAGAGAATGAATATATCCCCCTTGGGAAGCTGTGCCCTTGCAGGCACAACATACCCGACAGACCGCCACGCCACGGCGGCGGCTCTCGGGTTTGACGAGCCGTGCCGCAACAGCATTGACGGGGTGTCCGACAGGGACTTTTGCATAGAGCTTATGAGTGCGTTTTCGGTTATTATGATGCACCTTTCGCGGTTTTCCGAGGAGGTTGTGCTGTGGTCGTCGTGGGAGTTTAAGTTTATCGAGCTTGACGACGGCTACACCACCGGCTCAAGCATTATGCCGCAGAAAAAGAACCCCGATATGGCGGAGCTTGTTCGCGGAAAAACGGGGCGCGTATACGGCGATTTGATGGCGCTTTTAACCGTGCTTAAGGGGCTTCCTCTCGCATATAACAAGGATATGCAAGAGGATAAGGAGGCAATTTTCGATAGCCTTGATACGGTGAAGCAATGCCTGGGCATATTTGCGCCGATGATAGAAACAATGCACGTAAACCGCGACAATATGTATGCCGCCGCGGGCAAGGGCTTTATAAACGCAACCGACCTTGCCGATTATATGGTAAAAAAGGGCGTGCCGTTCCGCACGGCTTACAAAACCGTGGGAGAGCTTGTTGCGCACTGTATAAAACAATCGCACACGCTCGAAACATTGCCTCTTGAAGAATACAGGCAATTCAGTCCGTTGTTTGATAAAGATTTGTATGAAGAAATAGACCTTAAGCACTGCGCGCAAAAGCGCACAAGCGAGGGCGGAACGTCGACACAATCCGTTCTTTCTCAGCTTGAATACATAAAAACCTTTGCGGCGCAATAATATTGGGAGGAAAAATATGAAACCGATAAAGCTGAGAGCGGCATATAAAGACTATATTTGGGGTGGGGAAAAGCTTCGCACGATATACGGCAAGGAAACCGACACAACCCCCCTTGCGGAAAGCTGGGAACTCAGCACGCACCCCGACGGGCAAAGTATAATCGACGGCGGAGAATATGACGGAAAGAGTATGTCGGAGTATATAAAAGACAATGCGGGGTGCTTGGGCACGTATTGCCGCGGAGAAGAGCTTCCCATATTGATTAAGCTTATCGATGCGGCGGATAATTTAAGCGTGCAGGTGCACCCGAGTGACGAGCTGGCGAAAAAATGGGAAAATCAAAACGGAAAAACGGAAATGTGGTATGTAATGCAGGCGGACAATGACGCAAAAATGACCTGCGGCGTAAAAAGGGATATAACCGAGGAAGAGCTGAAAAAGGCCGTTGAACAAAATGCGCTTGAAGAGCTTTTGAACACGGTTTCGTCGAAAAAGGGCGATGTTTTCTTTGTGGAGGCGGGAACCGTTCATGCCATAGGAAAGGGAAACGTTATTGCGGAAATACAGCAAAACAGCAATGTTACCTATCGGCTTTACGACTACGGAAGAGTCGGCAAGGACGGCAAACCGCGGGAGTTGCATATAAAAAAAGGCGTTGCCGCGGCAACTCTCAAAAAAACAGCACCGCGAAAAACACCGTTTTGCTCGGACGGGACACGCCTTTTGGGAAGCTGTGAATATTTCGCGGTAAAGGAGATGACTCTTTCGGGAAAGAAAAGCCTTTTTGCCGATGAAAAAAGCTACACGGCATTTGTGGTAACGGAGGGGGAGGCAACTCTTGCCACCAAGGATTTTGCACAAACGCTGAAAGCGGGAGAAACCGTGTTTATTCCCGCGAATATGGGCGAATACGAGCTTTCGGGCAAGGCAACGCTTCTTAAAGTGACAAACAGCCCCAATTATTACGTAAAGGCAATGCTTTCGGAAAAGAAAATCGTTGCCGAGGTTGTTGACGAATATGGCACGGCATATGCAAAAAGCTCAAAAGAAATCGCCGCCACTGCCTCATACGAAAAAATATGTGCCGATATGGCGGAGTGTGCGATTTGCGCCGCGAACGAAAGCGGTATTGTTTTCGAAGACATAAAATGCGTTTTTGCGGAACCGCAAACTCCCGCGGAGAACGAAAAAAGACCGACTCTCTTTGAAAATGCGGATTTTGCCCGTGATGCAGAGCGGTTGCTGGGAAAAAAGGTATATATGCGAAAAAACGGATAAAAACGAAAAATCGGGCGGGCGGCACTTCTTGCCACAAAAAAGCGCCGCCCGCTTTTTGCGTGCTTATCCGCGACGGCGGAAACACGCGAAATTATCGAAAAGACAAAAAGTAATGCCGCGGCATAAAAGGCGATGTTGCCTCGGGTGCGGTGGGCTTTTGGGCGGATTGCGTGCTTTTTGAAATGCTTAACGAGCGTTTAAGGCAATACAATCGCAAAAACATATAAAATAAAAAAAGCTTGACATTTTAATATGCGTT
>CAZIQC010000239.1:0-2627 GCA_964541335.1 uncultured Oscillospiraceae bacterium | reverse complement strand
CCGTATTTTCGCAAGAAAATGGTAACATTGAAGGGCTTGGAGGCAAGGCACATTCAACAATTCTATTCCGAAAAGTTGAAAACCGTCAAGGCGAACTCGGTTATACACTATCACGCAGTCATTCATCAGGCGCTGAAATATGCGCTGAAAACCGACCTTGTAACGCAGAATGTGGCGGAAAAGGTTGACCGACCGAAAAAGAATGACTATCAGCCGGTATTTCTTGATGCGGACGAGTTGCAACACCTGTTTGAAGCAGTTAAAGGCACAAAGTTTGAACTGCCGGTTTTGGTTGCCGCATTCTACGGACTGCGCAGAGGCGAGGTCGTCGGACTGAAATGGGACGCCATTGACTTTGAGCGTGGCACAATCACTATAAGACACACAGTCACATCTCTGCAAGTGGACGGAAAAACAAAAATGTACGCACAGGACTCTGCAAAAACAAAATCCAGTATGCGTACACTTCCGCTTGTGGGCAGTTTTGCGGAATATTTCAAAGAAGTAAAGGCGGCACAGGAAGTCAACAAGAAGGTCTGCGGTAATTGCTACAACTACGAATATGACGGCTATGTCTTTGTAGACGAGCTGGGGAATTTAATGCGACCGGATTATCTGACAAGTTATTTCCCACAGTATATCCAAAAGCACGGCTGTAAAAGAATGCGTTTTCACGATTTAAGACACAGTTGCGCAAGCCTGCTTCTTGCAAACGGCGTTCCGCTGAAACAAATTCAGGAGTGGCTGGGGCACAGCGATTTTTCCACCACCGCTAACATCTACGCCCATCTTGACTACACTTCAAAACTGTCATCGGCAAAGGCAATGGTCAGCGGAATGGCACTTCCCGAATCGGTGAATTTCGGCAGCAAGTGGGCTGAAATTTCAGACGATGTCGGAAAGAACTGATTTTTACGGTTCGAATACGCCAAAATGCCGAAAATCGCCTTGTTCTTTCCAAAAATCGAGCTGTTCTTTCCATAGTTTTGTGCCGATTTTGAGCAAAAGAGCAAAAAAGAAAAGTCCAGAAAACCGCTTGTTTACTGGACTTTTTGGCGGAGAGTTAGGGATTCGAACCCTAGGTTCCTTTTGGGAACACAGCATTTCGAGTGCTGCACCTTCGACCACTCGGACAACTCTCCAAAAGTATGCCTATATATTATAGTAATATTTTTTCGAAATGTCAAGAATTATTGCAATTAATTTTCAAATAATGCCAATATTATTTTAAATTTCACCGTATATGTTGCTTAAAATCGAAATTATGTATTTTGATAAGTTGTAAATTTAACGAAAAATATTTTAAATATAAAAATTAAATACATCCTCCGATTTAAGCTATTATTCCCGATTGCGTATATTTGCTTGATTTTTATTTTGATTTGGTATATACTGTTATTCGGAAAGAACGGTGACTGATATGGGAATGATTTCCGCAAAAGAGGCAGCCGATAATTGGGGGCTTACAAAAAGGCGTGTTCTTGCACTATGTAAAGAAGGCAGAATACAGGGAGCAAAAATAATTAATAATTCTATGTGGTTAATTCCAGATGATGCGGAAAAACCCGAAGACGGACGAACCCTACGTTATAAAAAAGTAAAAAGCGCAGAAACAAATAAAACTTCACTGAAAATTTCGGTAAAAGCCGAAGGGCATACTCCGCAATACAAAATGCACAAATATTTTGCCAGACGACCACATAACGTATTTAATCACATTATTAAGCATTATACCTCAAAAGGTGATATTGTTTTAGATACGTTTTGCGGCGGCGGTGTTACCGTATTCGAAGCGGCAGCTCTTGAGCGTAATGTTATAGGCGTTGATTTAAACCCCTTAGCTGCTTTTATTACCCGAATGCAAATGTTTAACGGAGACACCGCACAACTAAAAGATTTTTATAACCGTTTTCTGATGACCGAAAACGAAAAATATAAAAATTGGTATAAAGTGATTTTCAATGATGACGAGGGTACGGCAATCTGGTTTGAATGGGTTTATACGGTTAAATGTCCACACTGCAACTCAACTATTGTTTTATATGAATACAATAAAAAAAGCAACGGCGTTTACCTATGCCCTAACCCGAATTGTACCGGACATATAAGCGGCATAAAACGTGTTGATTGCACGCCGATAGGTAGCAAACCTATTCGCGTTAAATATATTTCCGATAAAACAAATACAGCCCGTATTCGCGAATTAGCATATGAAAATATGCCGATTTTTAACCAAACAGACTTTCAAAAAACAGTAAACGAGCTTAAATACAAGGTTAATTTTTCAATACCGAATAACTGGGACAGAAAATACGAAGATAAGCTTTCCGAAAAAGGTGTTGCTTCGTACAGCGATTTTTTTACCGAGAGAAATTATGCGCTTAATTGCTTAATATTTAATGATATTATGGAGCTCCGCGGGGCAACCGCTTCGTTAATGAATGAATATTTGTATTTTTTATTCAGTTCTTCTATTCGCTATACAAATAAAATGGCTAGGGTAACCGATAATTGGGAAAACGGAAACCCTACCGCAATGGATAAGCACGCATTTTGGCTTCCTAACCAATATGTTGAAACAAACATTTTAGATGTACTAAAGCAACGTGCCAATGCAATTATAAAGG
>CAZIQC010000238.1:0-2657 GCA_964541335.1 uncultured Oscillospiraceae bacterium | reverse complement strand
AAGAGATGTCAACGCTTCAAGCAACTCATTTATTCTGTCCGACGATGCTTTTACCGACGCATACGGATAATTCATCGTATATGACGGCATATTGAGCGACGCTTCCTCCTCGTTTTCGTTTTCCGCATATTCAAGCTCCAAAACCTTGTTTCCGCCGCGCGCAAGCGATATTTTTGTTATCGATGTATTGTCAATTGTGCAAATTTGCTTGCTTCTTAAATCCGACGGAGCACAAAGAACGGCATTAACCGCACTTTCCGAAACGGTGTAAACCGTGTCCTCGTCATCGACGGCGGCATACAGCTTGCCGTCGAAATTCGAGCTTGAACCGAACACAACGCGGCGAATTTCCCCGTTTTTGTTTTCAGCGGTAATAAACCGTGTGCTGTTTGTTAAGCCGTAACTTTCGTTTGCACGCGTCAAATCTTTTCCGAGAGCTTCACCCGACAGCGACAGCGCCGCATAAAAAACGTTGTCAACCGCGCTTTCGTCAAGTATTGCGCTGGCATATCCCGCCAAACTCTTGCTTTCGCCGTTGTTTATCGTATACGACACATCGCCGTTGTTTATCGTTATGCTTTTTATGCTGTCACTTTCGGCATTTAAAAGCGTAACATACTGCGAATTACTTTCATCGTCGGTTGTATCGGACTTATCGTCATCGGGTGTCCATTTAACCGCAAAATAATACCCAACTCCCAAAAGTATAAGCAGTATAATCGCAATTATCAGGGTTCTTATGCTTTTTTTCATTATTTGTATCTCCTCTTAAGCCATACAAACAGTCCTATCAAAATTATTACAAGCGGTAATACATATTGCAAAAGTATCATTGCCCATACTACTTGATTTTGCGTCATTGTCATTGTTTCCGCGCTGATTTTCTTTGCACGTATTCCCGTGTCGGCGGTGCTTCCCGTAAGATACGACATCAAGTTAAGTGTGAAATCGCCGTTAAGATATGCACCCTCGCTCAATACACCCGCACTTTCAATCGACAAATACGAGCCAATGCACACAACCGCGCCGCCGTTTTCGCTGTCTTGGGAAATCATTGCCAAGCTGAGCGGTCCCTCTTTGTCGTCTTTTTCTTTGTCAACGGTTGAAGATGTAAGGTCAACCTTTCCGTATGCTTTATCGGTTGTTTGCATAAGAGATGTAACAACCGCGGAGTTCGCACTCTTTATTTTGGACATACTCATTGCCGTGGGCATAACCATAGGCGCGTCGGAGTCTTTTATTTTTTCGGTAATCGAATGTTCGGAAAGCTCGGGCACGGGCACGGGTAATCCGCTTCCCGAAGCCATCGCGTGCTTTTCGTCGGTTTCTATTACAAGATCGTAATTAAGCTCTATTCCCCACTCTTTTATATATGAATCCAGTCGGTCAAACTTTGTCATTCCGGGCGTTGTATACATCACAAATTTTCCGCCGTTTTTCAGAAAATCGCTCAGCGCCGAAATCTCTTCATCCGTAAAATCGGCGGACAAGGGCGTGCATACTATAATATCCGCGTCGTCCGGAATACCGCTTACGGAAATATTCAATTCCTCGCCGGTATATTCCTCTTCCGAAAGAAGCCTCGCCAAATATTGCGGATAATATTCGGAATGTCCCGTCGTGTAATAAAGCTTTGCGGAATTAAGCTTTCCCGTCACGCTCATAACGGCATTTGTTACCTTGCGTTCCATATCGATTTGCACCGCACCGGTATAGCTGTTTTCCTGGTAGAGCTGGTCAAACGTAACAACCTTAAATTTTTCGTTACACTCTATAATCACCGACCCCACTCCCGCTTGCGACTCGCCGTCATTGTATTGTTGCATAAATGCCGGGTCCTTGTAGGGGTCTATATATTTTACGGAAAAATGCTTTCCCAAACTTTGGTATTTGTCCAAATATTCCTTTATATAGTCCACATATTCGCTGTTCACGCTTTCGGGAATAAGCGCATACGCCGTAACATCGTCCGTAAGCTCTTTCATAACCTCTTTTGTCTGCTGTGAAAATTCATACACCTTATCTCGCGTAAGGTCTATTTTAAGCGGAAGCTTGTCCGTTATTACCGATATTGTCGCATTAAGCACAATAACACATATTAAAACCACCGCCGTTATCACAGCCGAGGTAACGCTCATTTTAAGCTTGATTTTCTTCATTGTCGCACCCCCGTCAACTGTATCTTCTCTTATCTATTACTTGAACGGTAAGAAACAGAAAAACAAATATAAAGCTGATATAATAGATAATGTTTTCGATATTAAGTATCCCGCTTTGAAATTCACTGTATCTGTCAAGCAGTGAAAACCAGCCTATAACCTTTGATAAAAGAGGGTTTTGCACGCTTGCCTTAAACCAGTTTATAAAGTAAATCAAAAGCAAGCCCGCAAAGGTAAACACACCGGCTATAATTTGGCTTTCCGTAAGGGAAGATATAAATACGCCTATTGCGATAAACGCGCCCCACAAAAGAATAAAACCTATATAAGAGCCTATAACCTCGCTTAATGCGGGAGAGCCGAACTTAAACATAATCAACGGAAACACAAGCGAAACCGCCATCGTCGTTCCGAAAACCGCCATTGCCGCCAAATACTTTCCCAAAACAATTTCCGTTATTTTTACCGGAGAAGACAACAAAAGCTGATCCGTGCGTT
>CAZIQC010000237.1:0-2686 GCA_964541335.1 uncultured Oscillospiraceae bacterium | reverse complement strand
TGTCAAAATTTTTCAAGCCGCTTCTTTCGGAAAGAAGCGTCAATTCGCGCTCCGTAGTGTCAAGCTTTTTTTTCAGGAAATAGCCCATACGCGTTTGCGCGGTGTCGGTAAAACGCCGTATTTCCATAAAATCGGGCACGGCAAGCTCTGCCGCCGCCGACGGCGTGGGCGCACGAAGCGAGGCGGCAAAATCGCAAATCGTAAAATCAGTTTCGTGTCCGACTGCGGAAATAATCGGAATTTCGGACGCCGCAACGGCGCGTGCGGTACGCTCCTCATTAAATGCCCACAAATCCTCTATAGAGCCTCCGCCGCGTCCCGCGATTATAACGTCGGCACATTTTTCGCGATTAAAATATTCAATCGCACTCGCCACGGACTCTGCCGCGCCGTCGCCCTGCACAAGACACGGATATAAAATAACCTTTACCACAGGATAACGTCGTTTTAAAACATTTATCATATCACGAACGGCGGCCCCCGTCGGACTTGTGACAATGCCTATCGTTTGCGGATATTTCGGAATGGGCTTTTTGCGCTTCTCGTCAAAAAGTCCCTCTTCGGAAAGCTGTTTCTTCAAAGCCTCGAATTTTGCGTATAAATCACCCTGTCCGTCGGCTTCCATTTCCTCTATATACATTTGATACTGCCCGCCCGCCTCGTAGACGCTTATTCTTCCGCGGGCAAGCACCTTCATTCCGTCCTCGGGCTTGAATTTAAGATTGAATGCCGCATTGCGGAACATAACCGCTTTCAGCACAGCACCCGAATCCTTAAGCGTGAGATACAAATGTCCCGACGAATGTCTTTTAAAATTGCTTATTTCGCCCTTTATCCATATGTTTGACAATATGGGGATTTGGTCAAACAGTGCTTTTATGTAATTGTTTATTTGTGTTACGGTTGCTGTTCTTCTTTCTTCCCGCATAAAAATCACTTGTCCTTCGCAACGGACGCCAGCACACCGTTTACAAATGCACCCGAGTCCTTGCCGCCGTATTTTTTCGCTATTTCGACAGCTTCGTTTATACATACCTTATCGGGTATGTCATCCATATAGACCAGCTCGTATGTTCCGAGCTGAAGCACCGCCAAATTCACCTTTGAAATTCGATCTATTGTCCAATTTCTTAATTTTGACGATATTTTTTCGTTAATTTCTTTTTCCTTTTCCTTTATACCGTTCACAACCGATTGTATATATTCCATATTTTCGCGGGTAACGTTTTTTTGCGCCCACATTTCATTATTGCTTTGCGCAGTTTCGCACATATATGCTATAACGCTTTCCGGCGTTGTGTTTGACAGCATAAGCTCAAAAATAAGTTTAAACGCATCCTCGCGCGCAAGTGTTCTGCTCATATTACTACCCCTTCCGTTCTACCTCAGCAAATCTCGAATATCGCCCACTGTTACATATACCGCCAAAAGCATAAGCAACACAAAGCCGACCGCTCCAGTATATCCGATAATCTCGGGCTTGACCTTTTTCTTTGTCAAAAGCTCATAAAAAGCGAAAATAATACTTCCGCCGTCAAGAGCGGGAAACGGCAAAAGATTGAAAATGCCGAGATTTACCGTTATCATCGCAAAAAGATACAAAATATTTATCAGGGAGTACTTTCCGCTTGATTTTGTAACCGTGCCGACAACGCTCACTATTTCCACCGGACCCGATAATGCGTCAAGCGATTCCCGTCCGGTTATTAAATCTCCCAAAGAAAAGAAAACCGCTTTCGTTATATATATTGTATCATAAATTCCATACAATGCGCAAGTCGCCGGGTGCTCTTTTTTTGCCGCAAATTCAACCCCGAGCTTATACCCCGTTTCGGATTTTATCGGCGTAAAGCTTGCTTTTTTCAGCTTTCCGTTCCGTTTGTAGGATATTTCGATGTCGTTTCCGTCGGCACGACTCATAAAAAGTGCCACATCATCGAAAGTGTGCGTTCTTACGGAATTAAGATAAACTATTTCGTCGCCTTTTTGTAAAATTTGCTGTTTCTCCGCAAAATTCTCCGCAACACCGCTGACGGTGCTCGGCGTTACACCAGTGCTCATATTTATAATCGTAAATATAATCCAGCCCAAAATAATGTTCATCGCCGCGCCTGCCGTCAATATAACAATGCGTTTTAACGGCGCAATATTCGAAAAAGCTCGCGGTGAAGTGTTTTCGACCGTATCGTTTTCTCCCTCAAGGCTTACAAATCCTCCTATCGGAAGCAAGCGCAAGCTGTATGCCGTTTCTCCTTTTTTTACGGTTATAAGCTTGGGTCCCATTCCGACGGAAAACTCGTGCACCGCAACTCCGTATTTTTTTGCGGTGAAAAAATGTCCCGCCTCGTGCAAAAGAACCATTATTCCGAAGCCGATAATCGTTATAAGAATTGCCAAGCTACATTACCTCCGTGCTTCGCGCGTAAGCGTCCGCCTCAAAAATATCATCCAAGGTAGGATTTTCAATTCGCGGTGCGGAATTTACGGCGCGCTCGATAATATCCGTAATTTCGGTAAATTTACATTTTCCGTTCAAAAACATATCAACGGCATTTTCGTTTGCGCCGTTATATACGGCACACGCAACACCGCCCGCCCGTGCCGCCGTCTTTGCCAGCTCTATCGCCGGGAATGTGTCATTGTCAGTTTGGTAAAAGGTAAGTTTTCCGATTTCCGCCAAATTCAG
>CAZIQC010000236.1:0-2691 GCA_964541335.1 uncultured Oscillospiraceae bacterium | reverse complement strand
GTCTACCGTTGCGGTTATAATTCTTTACTACGCAACCGGGCATTGGAATGCGTGGTTTAATGCGTCGATATTTATGAAAACGCGCACAAAATATCCGCTTCAGCTGATACTTCGCGAAATTCTTATCAATAACGACACGGCAAATATGTCGATGGGCGGCGGTGCCGACGATATGATGGGCATAAGCGAAACCATAAAATACGCCGTAATCGTTGTAAGCACCGTTCCGATATTGTGTGTGTACCCGTTTTTGCAAAAGTATTTTGTAAAGGGTGTACTCGTCGGTGCGGTTAAAGGTTAAGGAGGGTGAATATGCAAAAAGTTAATAAAAAAGCCCTTCGGGACAGGTCGCTTCGCGATGAAATAAAGCGCGACTTTGCCCTTAACAAGGCGGTATATCTTATGTTTGTGCCGGTGCTCGTTTATTACGTGCTGTTCCACTATCTTCCGATGTACGGCGCAATAATCGCGTTTAAGGATTTCAGCCCGCGACTCGGCTTTTTGGGCAGTCCGTGGGTGGGGTTTGACCATTTTGTAAAGTTTTTCACGCGCCCCACGTTTTTTCAAATTTTGCAAAACACACTTCGGATAAGCCTTTCGTCGCTGATATTCGGCTTTCCGGCGGCAATTATACTGGCACTGCTCATAAACGAAATGCGCAGCAAAAAGCTTTCGCGCATTGTTCAAAACATAACCTATATGCCGCACTTTATTTCGATGGTTATCGTGTGCGGTATGATAAAAACTTTCACCGCGGATACCGGCATAATAAACGACATAATCGCCTTTTTCGGCGGCGAGCGGATGTCGCTTCTGGGCGAGCCTAAGCTTTTTACCCCGATATACGTTATCTCGGGCATATGGCAGGAAATAGGCTGGGATTCGATAATATATCTTGCGGCGATAATAGGCGTTGACGAATCGCTTTACGAGGCGGCTACGATTGACGGCGCGGGCAGATGGAAGCAGATAATCCACGTAACGCTTCCCGGAATTGCAACAACCGTTACCGTAATGCTTGTTCTGCGTATAGGCGGCATTTTGGGCGTCGGCTACGAAAAGATTATCCTTTTGTATAACGACGCTACCCTTAACAAGGCGGACGTTATCTCCAGCTACGTTTACCGAAAGGGACTGCTGGAGCTTGACTGGGGCTTCAGTACGGCTGTGGGCTTGTTTAATTCCGTGGTAAACTGCATATTCCTTTTTGCGGCGAATTACGCAAGCAAAAAGCTGAACGAAGTTTCGCTGTGGTAAAAAAATAATATATGAAACGGGAGGATTGAAATGAAAACAAAATTTTTAAGCCTGGTATTGGCGGCGGCAATGGTGATTGCACTTGTGCCCGCGGCATACGCGGCGTATGACGACGGACTTGCGGGCGTGGAGGAAATTCTTTTGCAGGAGGATTTTGAAACCGCCGTCGAATTTGAAAACGAAAAAACAGAAGTAACCCTGGAACGCGGTGAAAATGTTTTTAACGAGTGGAGCATAAAAAATACGTCGGGGTCAAATTATAACGATACATCCGTTTTAAAAATAGTGAAAGAAAATGACAATCAGGCGTTGGCTGTATCAAGAACGGCGTGGGCTTCCGATGACGGGTTGGTTTCTATGAATAAGGCAACAAATTCCGTGAGAACAAACAGCGGGTTATATCGCCTTAAATTCAAATTAAAGCGCGACAGCAACAATCCCGGAAATCTTGTGATCAGCTTCGGCGGTGTGCAGTGGGTTATTAGGTTTGATAACGGCAGACTTTATGCCGGACAATATCAAAATGCGGACGGCGACAGTGTCTACAATTATTCGGCAAACAAGTGGTATGACGTTGAGATATTGGCGGATTTCACTGCAAAGAAATATTCGTATTATGTTGACGGGAGTGCAATTACCAAAGGACTTGACACTACCTCGGAAACGACGGAGGTTAGAAGCATAAACAGTAAAATTACCCCGAAGACACCTGACAGCTTGTCGATAAGTACGATACGAAACAATTTGTCGGGAACGGCGGGCGCGCAGGTATATGTTGACGACGTAACGCTGAGTGCGGTCGACACAAAGCGCATATGCGAACTTTCGGCTGAAAAGCTGAGCCTGCCCTCAACCGTGGCGGGGGGGGGTATAACTCTTCCGACGACGGGTCTCGGCGGCGCGGCGATAGCCTGGACGTCAAGCAACGAAGAGCTTGTTTCGAGCACAGGCAATGTAACCCGTCCCGAGAGCGGCGATATAATACCTGTTACCCTTACGGCAACAATCAGCCTGGGCACGGCAAGCGTGGAATATCCGTTCACGGTAAAGGTGCTTCCTTTGTCGGTTGCATTTTACGAGGATTTTGAAAGCGCCGCCGCACCGCGAAGCGTGGCGGGCTATAACGACTGGAGCGAGGTGCAACGTCGCGGATACAGTGACGGCACACTTTGTTGGAAATGGGATATAACGAAGGATACAGCCGCGAACAATGCGGCACGCGTTGAAAAAACGCAGGAGATTACCGGACTTAGTAAAGTGAATGCAAACTGTGTGAAGCACAGCTTTGACGGAATAAGCGGCAAAACAGCTTCAGTAAGCTTTAAATTCAGGTCGGACAATGCCGCCAACTGGTTGGAATTTATGCTTAATGGTAACGTAACGAAATATTTTGTGTTCCGTATGAGCGACCACGTGGTAACGGAAAACGGATCT
>CAZIQC010000235.1:0-2703 GCA_964541335.1 uncultured Oscillospiraceae bacterium | reverse complement strand
AGGCGAAAATGGAAGCAGCTTAAAATGCAACGGACATTTTCGCCTTTCAATTTTAATCTCGACATAAGCTGTGACTTTTAGTGTCTGTTTTTACTTGACAAGTTCAATCTAGGGTGGTTATGATTTTTGTGTTTACGAAGTATAAGCGATGTTTTAAATCTTTTCCGAGTTGTTAAGATAAAATTTTTATTGTATATACGCACGGCGTGTTTGCTGAGCGGCGGTCGAAGCGTATGCGCACAAAGTCCTCGTTTGCCGCATTGTATGTAAACGTATATTCCTTTTTCGCGCAAATGCTTTCGCTTAGTGTGTGCTTGTCCTTGCCGATGAGAATGTCAATGTCAAGCGTGGGCGACAAGCTCCCTAACTCGATTTTTATTGTGTTTTCGCAATTCGGTTTTACAGCCGCAAGATAGCTGAACCACCCGTGCGAATTTACCGCGCTCCACGCTTCGCCGAGAGCCGTTCCCGCAATGCGGCAAATGCCGTCCTCACGAATAAGCGTATCGCTGAAATTTACCTCCTTTTGCAGGCGATGTCCCTCCAGGCAACCGCCGCACAGAATATAATCAAAGAGGGTGTCGTCCTTTCTCAAAAGGGAGAGGGCGGCTTTTTCTTTTTCAAAATTTTTGCGCAGGTCGCCTATAAAAGACGATACGTAGTCAAAATGCCCGTTGTCGCCGTTTGTGCAATAAAAGCTGTCGCCCAAAAGCGTTTGTCCCTTGCGGTTTAAAACCGACATTCGGTTTAAATCCGTATCCAACGAGAAGGCATACATCTCATCGTCGGTTTCAAAATATTTCACATAATCAATAAGCGCGCGTGTAAACAGATACCACATTTCCGTAACAAGCGTAAGATTACAAAATTTAATCCACAACTTTTTGTACTCGGTCGGGTCGATTTTGTCTTTAAGCGTGAGAAGTTCGTCGTACAATGCCTTTGCGGCGTCTCTTGCGGAGGCTTTTTCTTCGAGAAGAATATGCCGCGGCGGATTGTTCCAATCCTCGGGAATGTAAAATTCATCGGATGTAATTTGCGCGTCGCTTCGCATCATTTCGAAATAATAATGATTTTTGGAATGATTGAGATCCGGGAAAATACTCAGCTGGCTGAAGAAATATCCCTTGGCATAAATGGTTTCCGTGACGATTTTTTCCGTTTTTTCCATAAGTGCTTTGACGGCCGCGGCGGCTTGCGGATATTTTTTATTGAAAAACGCGTCGATTGCGTCATCAACGCTTTTTCCGTTCAGACAGGCATTTGTTATATCAAGATTAACCTCGTTCACATCACCGAACGGAATTTGTCCGTTGCGGTCTATCCTTGCCACATAGCCCACGGGGTTAAACCGTGAACAATAGTCGAATTTTTCCGTTATGTGCTTGCGCAGCATAAGAGGAAGCCGCCCCTTGCCGAAAAATTCGCCGAAAATGTCCGCCTCCACAAACAACGGATTTTGCTTTATTTTATTAAAAAAACGGTTGTGCGGCATTGTAAGACTCCAGTCAAACTGCGTCCATTTGTCCATAACGATGAGCTTGTCGGATATTTGCGCATATGCAGTCATCAGCATATCGTAGTCCTCTTCAATGCTCGCAAACGGACGAACTATAAGCTCCTTGCCGAGCTTTTCGCACGCCTCGTACAAAAGGCGGGTAACATATTGCACACGCTCGGTTTTGCCGAGCTTTTGACTTTTAAGCTTCAAAAGCGGTATCGATGTTTCGTGCAAGGTAAGAATAATTCCGTCCATATCGGGATAGGTGCGGAAAAAGTCGCCGATTTTGTTTTCCAAAAAGTCTGCAATAATCGGGTGCGACACCTCAACGTCTCCGTATTCGTTAAGCGTTTCGGGATATGCTGTGCGAAAGCGGGCGGGCAAATAAAGCTCGTGATGCCACATATATGTTTTTATGCCGAGGGCTTTTGCCTTGCGGCACGCCTCGTTTACAACGTCTGCGCAATGCTTTATGTAGTCGGTATCCTTTTCGTCGTTAAAGGTGCAATATTTTTCGTAAAAGGTCATTCCGTCGATATTTCCCTTTACATAGTCGTGAATCGGACCGATAAGCTGTAAATGGTCAAATCCTTTTTGCGCGGCATAATCTATCGTATACATTAAATAGTCGCGCTCGATATCAACGGGATTGCATACGGAAATCCCTTTTATAAGCTTGTTTTCGGTGTTCATTGTTTTAGCTCCTTTCGTTAGTTCGGTCTTTTGTATCATCGGGCAATGTAAAGTAGTTTACAAGCCGTGAATATTCAGTGGGCGTCATAGAGGTTTTTTGCTTAAATTGCCTCGAAAAATAGCTCGACGACGAGTAGTTGAGCTTTATCGCGATTTCGTCAAGCGTATAGTTGTTTTCACGTATGAGTATTTTTGCCTGCTCTATTTTCAAATTGTTGAAATAGTCGATAACACTTTGCTTTGTTTCTTTTTTAAATTGCATTCGAAACTGGCTTGCACTCATATTCGATACCAGTGCAAAGTCGTGAAGCGTAAGCCGACTGTAAACGTTTTGATACATATAGTCCACAACATTTTTTATCGAACGGCTCAATTCAAGCTTGGAGGTTTTGGTTTCGATGGTTGTAAGCTTTTCCTCGGAATAAAGCAAAAGCAGAAAATACTCAATCGAGCTTTTTAAAAGCGGCACGGCAAAGGAGGGGGCGTTTTCCTTAAGCTTTAACCCTTTT
>CAZIQC010000234.1:0-2709 GCA_964541335.1 uncultured Oscillospiraceae bacterium | reverse complement strand
AAATCGCGCCGCGCGGCGGCGTGTCGCAAATATAGCACGTGCCCCTAACGTTGCGAATGTGCTCGATGGGTATGTTGTCACGAAGCTTTTGTGCGATTTCCGAGATGGAGCGCTCGCCCATACCGAAGCTTATCATATCCGCGCCCGAATCAAACAATATGCTTCGTCGCACGCTGTCTTGCCAGTAATCATAGTGTGCAAATCTTCTGAGACTTGCCTCCGTTCCGCCGATAATAATCGGAATTTTCCCGAAAGCACTGCGCGCCATATTTGAATACACTATTACGCAACGGTCGGGTCTGCAACCGGCTTTTCCGCCGGGGGAATACACATCCGTGCTGCGCTTCTTTTTTGCGGCGGTGTAGTGATTGACCATAGAATCTATCACACCGCCCGATATAAGCACGCCCAGGTGGGGTGTGCCGTAGGCTTGAAGCTTTTTTATATCGTTTCTGTCGGGCTGAGGGCATATGCACACGCGATAGCCCTGCGCCTCGAGCATACGTGAAAGAATGGCAACGCCGAACGACGGGTGGTCGACATATGCGTCCCCCGTAATAAAAAGAAAGTCGTAGTATTGCCAGCCCAAGGAAATCATATCGTCACGCGATACGGGTAAAAAATTGTTGCTCATAAGTTCTAACTCCTCAATCTTCTTTATTATAATATAATACGGGACGTATTTCAAGCAAAAAAAATCGATGTGCGACCAACCTTGAAAGCATACCCGAAAAAACAGCGAAAAAAGGGGGCAAAAGGAAAAGCGTTTAAAAAAATAAAATCAAAAATCAAAAAATAAAACCGTAATGCGACGAAGCCGCTGCGGACAAAGGAGGAAATATGGAAAGCACAGTTTATATTTTAAGAAAGGAATCGCTTAATTCGACAGGTGATAAAATCATACTTTATTATTACTGCAAGCGGGAAACAACCGAAACGATAAAGGGCAGCGTCGGCTGTTCGATCGGAATAGATATGTATACACAGCGTCACGGAGAGCGCACCGTCAAGGAAGAAAATGTCATCAAAAATGCTTTCGATAATATCGACGAGGCCAAAAAATGCGTCGATAAATTGTGCGGGAACGTCGTGCTTCCGTCAAATTTAAAGGAATATGTTTGCGGTGCGTCAAAGAATAAATGCGCCGTTTGAAAAAATATTAAAAAAATGCTTGATTTTTCTTTTTGTGTGTGATAAAGTAATAAGGCAAAAAAGCGGTCCTCTGCATTCTTTCGTACGAACGCTTTAATATACCGCATTGCGGGATTGAAAGGAGTGTTTTGAGTGGACGTTATCAAGGCGATTACTCAAGAACAGTTGAGAACGGATCTTCCCAAGCTTGAAATCGGCGATTATGTAAAGCTGTATGTAAAGGTAAAGGAAGGTTCCAAGGAAAGACTTCAGATGTTTGAGGGTACCGTAATTTCCAAAAAGCATGGCGGAATACAGGAAACCTTTACCGTAAGACGTCTTTCGTACGGTGTGGGTGTTGAAAGAACATTCCCCGTTAATTCACCCAGTCTTGACCATATAGAGGTTGTAAGACACGGTAAGGTAAGGCGTGCTAAACTGTACTATCTGCGTGACAGAGTTGGTAAAGCAGCAAAAGTTAAGGAAAGACTGTAAAGTCATAAAGGAGAGCTGCATACGGCTCTCCTTTTTTCTTGATTGTATTTTCGGAGGGGAGCATTATGAACAAAAACAACAAAGACAATATGAAAAACAATTTAAACGCACAAGCCTTTGAAGAGGGGGCGAGTGTGGGCGCGGCGGTAAAAAAAGGCCCCGTAAGAGAAATGTTCGAGTGGATTCAGGCAATAGCGATTGCCGTTATCCTGGCACTTGTTATACGGAGCTTTATATTCACCGTGGTGCGTGTGGACGGCGAGTCTATGCTTCCCACACTGCAAAACAACGACAGAATGATAGTGTGGCGTCTGGGCTACGAGCCGCGCCAAGGAGATATTGTGATATTCAATCCGCCGGGATATGACAAGGGGATATATTGGGTAAAGCGCGTAATAGCCGTTGAGGGACAGCACGTGGAAATAGACTACAACACAAATTCGGTATATGTTGACGGAGAAAAGCTTGACGAGGCATACTTAGGTGAGGAAATGATACCTCAGCAGTCCATAACCGAAATAGATGTGCCCGAGAACAGCATATTCGTTTTGGGAGATAACCGTAATCACAGCACCGACGGACGTATAATAGGCGCTGTGGAGAAGAAATCGATTGTGGGGCGTGCGGTGCTTCGTTTCTGGCCGTTTAACAATATAACCGCTTTCACAAAATAACCGAGGTGGCATATGAATATACAGTGGTTTCCGGGGCATATGGCGAAAACGCGCCGAATGATTGCGGACAATATAAAAATGTGCGACTGCATTGTGGAGCTGTGTGACGCGCGCTGTCCGCAAAGCAGCAGAAATC
This sequence comes from uncultured Oscillospiraceae bacterium, assembly GCA_964541335.1. GTDB lineage: Bacteria > Bacillota > Clostridia > UMGS1883 > UMGS1883 > UMGS1883. The sequence continues at coordinate 273 of CAZIQC010000234.1, read as the reverse complement.
CCGAGCTGCCGCGCTTGACAAACGGGAAAAAAACACTTCTTATTGTAAATAAAAGCGATATGGCAGACCCCGTAAAAACGCAAAAATTCACAGAGCGCCTCAAAAGTGAGGGAACATATGCGCTGGCATTGAGCTGTACGGATTTTAAGGGTGCGGCGAAAATTACCGACGCAATACGCAGCCTTTTAAAAGAAAAAATCGAGCGCGACAAGGCGCGCGGCTTTGCAAACAGACCCATTCGCATAATGGTTTGCGGAATACCCAACGTAGGGA
>CAZIQC010000233.1:265-2710 GCA_964541335.1 uncultured Oscillospiraceae bacterium | reverse complement strand
TATCTCGGGCGGCGTTGTGGAAAAAACGTTTTCTCCGACGGATAAAATGCCCAAAGCGCACATTGAGCGCAAGGATATGGAATATCTTTATAACGACGGCGACCTGTTCTACTTTATGGATCCCGAAACCTATGAGCAAATGCCCGTAAGCGCGGAGCAGATAGGCGATTCGCTTAAGTTTGTGAAAGAGAATATGCAGGTAAAGATTTTGTCCTACAAGGGAAATATTTTCGGTATAGAGCCGCCGAATTTTGTGGAGCTTACAATTACCGAAACCGAACCCGGCTTTGCCGGAAACACCGCAACCGGTGCAACGAAGCCCGCAACGCTTGAAACGGGCGCTACGGTTATGGTTCCCTTGTTTATCGACAACGGCGAAACGATTAAGATAGATACGAGAACGGGCGAATATATGGGTCGCGCCAATTAAGGAGGATTTTTATGAGTTATTTAACGGAAAAAATGTCTTACATCAGAGGACTTGCCGAGGGGCTTAACATTGACGAAGCAACAAAGGAGGGCAAGCTTTTGCTTGCCATTGTGGACGCACTTTCCGACACTGCCGACTCTATGTCGGAAATGGCGGACATTCAGGACGATATTCAAGAGCAACTTGACGAGGTTGACAGTGACCTTGCCGGGCTTGAGGATTACGTATATGAAGATGAGGATGAGGACGATGACGAGGAGTTCGGCATTGAGTGCCCCTCCTGCGGCGAGGATATTGAGCTTGAGTTCGACTGCGATTGCGCAAACTGCGACGAGTGCGGCGAATAATTATCACGACACAACGGGACTGTGGAAAAGCTTCGTATTTTGCACAGTCCCTGTTTTCAATATTGAGAGCTTGCGCACTCGATTTTTCGGGAGGTAGATATGCGGCTTACAAGACTTTGCAACAACACACTGTCCGTTGAAATAAGCACGCTCGGGGCGGAGCTTGTCAGCGTGAAAAAAAACAACCGCGAATATATGTGGAGCGGCGATGTCCGCTATTGGTCGGGGCACGCGCCGCTTCTGTTCCCGATATGCGGCAGATTGAAAAACGGCTCCTACACTTACGGCGGCAAGCAATATTTTATGGATATGCACGGCTTTGCGCGCGGGCGTGATTTTGCACTTGAAAGCATTACCGATGAAAGCGCGGTGTTTCTTCTTTGCCAAGACGATGCCACCCGCGCGGTGTACCCCTTTGATTTTGAGCTTCGCGTTACGTACACGCTTTCGGGAAGCGGCTTAAGGGTGGGCTACAGCGTAAAAAACACAACCGACGGGGAAATACTGTTTTCCGTCGGCTCGCACGAGGGTTTTTTGTGCGAAAACGGGCTTAAAAGCCTACGGCTTGTTTTTGACGAGGACTTTGCGGCAAAGACGGCTCTTCTCGATAAGGGCGGGCTTTTAACCGGGGAATATGCCCCCGTGCCCCTCAGGGGCAACGTGCTTTCCCTGTCGGACGAGATGTTTGCAATCGATACCGTGGTTTTTAAGGACATACCCGTGCACGGGGTAACACTGCTCGACACCGTAAGCGGGCGGAAAATTCGCACCGATTTTTCGGGGTTTGACAATCTTTTGATTTGGTCGCGCCCGGGTGCGCCGTTTGTTTGCATTGAGGTGTGGTGCGGCGAACCCGACAACGTTTTCTCAACGGGCGATTTTTCAAAAAAGTCCGGGATAAAAAGGCTTGAACGATACGCCGTTTTTACCGTCGAGCATACAATAACATTTGATTAAAACCGAAAGGAAGATAAATATGAAACGCACAACCGTAAAGCAGCTTTACAGAAATGCCGACCTGAAAAGCGGCGAAAAGGTGCGCGTTGCGGGCTGGATTCGCTCCGTACGCGCAAATAACAACATCGGCTTTGTTTCGATAAACGACGGCAGCTTTTTCGAATGCTTGCAGGTGGTTATCGAGCGAGATAAGCTTGCAAATTTTGATGAAATTGCCGCGCTCAACGTCGGCAGTGCAGTATATTTCGAGGGGGAAACCGTTCTCACGCCGAACGCCAAGCAACCGTTTGAGCTTAATGCGTTTTCCGCCGAGGTTGAGGGTGTGTCCACACCCGACTACCCGTTGCAAAAGAAACGCCACTCGTACGAATATTTGCGCACGATAGCGCACCTTCGCCCGAGGACGAACACTTTTTCCGCGGTTTTTCGCGTGCGCAGTATTCTTGCCTACGCAATACACAGTTTTTTTAACGAACGCGGCTTTGTATACGTGCATACCCCCATTATAACATCGAGCGACTGCGAGGGTGCGGGAGAGATGTTTCGTGTGACCTCGCTTGATATAAACAATCCCCCGCGCAAGGATGACGGCACGGTCGACTTTTCGCAGGACTTTTTCGGCAAGCCCACCAACCTTACGGTAAGCGGTCAGCTCAATGTGGAAACGCACGCAATGGCTCTCGGCGGGGTGTACACCTTCGGACCTACGTT
>CAZIQC010000233.1:0-255 GCA_964541335.1 uncultured Oscillospiraceae bacterium | reverse complement strand
TTCCGCGCGGAAAAAAGCAACACGCCCCGTCACGGTGCGGAGTTTTGGATGGTAGAGCCTGAGGTTGCCTTTGCCGACCTTAACGATATACAAGCTCTTGCCGAGGATATGTTAAAATACATTATCAAGTATGTGCTTGACAATGCGCCCGAGGAAATGCGCTTTTTCCAAAAATTTGTGGACAACACGCTTTTCGACAGGCTTAACGCCGTGCTCAATTCGGAATTTGGACACGTAACCTATACCGAGGCGGTC
>CAZIQC010000232.1:0-2730 GCA_964541335.1 uncultured Oscillospiraceae bacterium | reverse complement strand
TCCCGAGCATAATTCAGACCGAAAGCGATAAATCGGTGAAAATAACGCTGAACGTAAAGCCGAAAACGTGGGGAACAAGCGGCATTGAAGCGCAGTACTATGTAATTGTGAACGGCGAGGACAGCTCCGGAGAAAAAATCGTTACGTTTTTGAAGCTGTTCAACACCAAAACGTGGATTGCAACGGCAGACAGTAACGAGGATTTGTTTGAGGATAAGGCGCACTACGTAAAGGCGGGAAAAACAAGCACGCTCGAGCTTGAAATAGATTACAACAAAAAATTGATATATCTTACTATGGACGGCGTATTGCTTAATCCCGAGGGAACGGCAATTAACGATGTAAATTGGGTAAAACAGCTTACAAATGTGCAGATAGGGTGCTTTCGCCAAATGAAGGACAGCGAGCTTGAAATCGACGATATTTGTATTGAGAGAAAAACCTGCGAATACAAGGCAATTGTGAAGCAATATGCAAAGCTTGTAACGGCAAAAGCCGTTACAACGACAGACGACTTTGATTTAAGCGAGCAAAGCGTGCTTAACCTTAATGCGCCGTTTGCAAATTGCAACCTTGAAGACGACAATGTAAGTGTGGAGTGGAAATCGTCGAACACGGAAGTTATTTCCGACGACGGCACGGTTAAACAAACGGAAAATATCGGCTATGCCGTGCTTACTTGCCGCATTACCGCAGGAGAGGGAACGGGTGCAACTACGCTGACAAAGGAGTTGCCCTTTACCGTTGCACCGAAAAACACAACGGTTTTCGACTCTTGTCAAAAGGATTTTGATGCTTCGGGAAGTAATGCGGATTTTACAAGCAATTTAAGCACGCCCGCGTCTGCCGCCGCTGTCGAAAACCTTGGCGCGGAACACGGAAAAGCCCTTAAGGTAAGCTTTACGGGCAATGATTTTATGAAATACGAGCCTGCGGTTTCAAGCTCGCACGATAAGCGGTATTTCGTCAGTGCGGATGTGCGTTTTGAACCCGAGGCGGCAAGCACCGCACAGTATTTTGAGCTTGACGGTGCGGCGGTTGTTACGCGTATAGGATTTAATTTTCAAAACGGCGGTGTCCGTATGGCGGGAAACAATACCGAACGCGAATATATTGTTCCCGGTATAACGGCAAAAAAGGGAGAATGGTATCACATAGATATCGATTTCAACTCCGCGCGCAAATGCTTCCCAGCGTATATAAACGGCAACGCGAAGGCAGACGCCCCGCCGGACGTAAACGACAACATATGGTCGGGAGTAAAGTATATAAGAAAAATCGGTGTAAGCTCCTTGGGCGCGGGCAATGTGTGTTTGGATAATCTTGTTGTAAGAGAAAGCACATACAGCGCCGCCCCGTACGACACAGGTTACGACTACAGCATTCGCAAGCTGTATCTTACCGACGAATCGGGAAAAACCGTAACCAACCCATTGAGCACGGCAAAAAGCATAAATGCGAACGTTAAGCTGATTCAAAATAAAGAAAATGCCGCGACCGACGCGCAAATTCTGTTTGCGAGATATAAAAAGGACGGAACACTTGCGGAAATAGCGACCGAAAATGTAGCAACGCAACACCGCGGACAGCTTGCAAAGGTAAATATGGACTTAACGGGTGACGGCGATTGCAGTGAGAACATTTTTAAAATATTTGTTATGAACAAAACGGATCTAATGCCGTATTGTGCAAGCTTTGATTCCGCCGCACCGCTGTTTGACACGGAACGTCTTTTAAACAAAAAAACCAATGTGCAATATGCAAGCGAGCTGGGGTACAACGCAGAATCGAAATATGATAATATAGACGCAATCATCTACGACGGCGACACTTACCAAGGAAAGCAAACAAAGCATTTTGCCTATGTAGGACTTCCGGAGGGAGCGTCCGCGCAAAATCCCGTTCCCGCGGTGGTTTGTGTGCACGGCGGCGGCGGTACGGCATTTGACGAATGGGTGAAAAAGTGGAACGACCGCGGATATGCGGCAATAGCAATGAATTTGAACGGGCGCATTCCGCAAACAAGCATTTCCGACGGAAACAAGCAACTAAGGCACGCCTGGGCGGGCACCACACAGGACAGCTACGGCGTTGTTTCGCCGACGGACGAGGTGTGGATGTACGGTGCCGTAACGGCGGTTATAGCGGCACACAATGTTTTGCGGGAAATGGACGAGGTTGATAACGAAAAAATAGGAATTATCGGAGTTTCGTGGGGCGGTGTTGTAACAAGCACCGTAATAGGCACGGACAGCAGATTTAAATTTGCAATTCCGTCTTACGGGTGCGGTTTCCTTTACGGCAGTGAAACATATATGGGAACGCTTATGACGGGGGCTAAGCTGGGATGGGAGCCGTCGCGCTTTATTGCCGAGGCAAAGCTGCCCATTCTTTGGATGAACGGCGAAACGGACGGAAACTTTGCTCTTTCGAGCACGACAAAGTCATCTCTTCTTGCGGGGGACTATTCCTACACGGCAATTATTCCGGGCTTCGGGCACGACCACAGCACCACATGGAACAGGCAGGAATGTTATACCTTTGCCGACAGCATAGTTCAAAACGGAAATGCTTTTGTGCGCGGCAGTGCAACGCAGGACGGCTCGGTCGTAACCGTGAAAACAAATGTTCCCGCCACAGCGGCTACGCTTCGTTATTCGACGGATGACGGCTTAATCTACGACACGACGGGAAGAGTGCCGCAGTACACCTTTAATTCCGTTTCGAGCA
>CAZIQC010000231.1:272-2756 GCA_964541335.1 uncultured Oscillospiraceae bacterium | reverse complement strand
GGCGTATTTTACATCGATTTAAAAACCGGGGGTGCATATGCCGACAAAGCCTGCGGCATATCCTTGGGAGATGAAAGCGACAAATCGTTTGAGGCGGCGGTGCATTTGGTGATAAAATCCGTGCTTGACGAGGTTGAAAGCGACACAAACGAGTATACCTATGCCGTGCACGAAAGCGCCGCGGCGGTGACAATTCCCTATGCCGACAAGGAAACGGGCGAATACGAGGAAATAGCGGACACGGACGGCGATTATCTCAAAATAAATTTATCCTCGCTTAATACGGACGCCGAAATTCAGTACAGAACGACCAACAACGGCGAATGGAAAACCTACGACGGGGCAATCGGCATAAAGGAATACACGATTTTGCAAACAAGAGCCAAAAAAACCGTCGGCGGAAATGCCGTTTACAGCGGAATAAAAAGCTATGCTTACACGTTTATTCCCTTGCCGCCCGTTCTTGAACCCGAATCGGGCAGATATTTAAAATCCGCCGGCAAAACGGCAAAGGTATCGCTTGCACCCCAAGCGCCGACAAACGAGGACTATGTCATATATATTCGCCAAAACGGCGACGACACGGACGACGCGGTTGACAACAACGCGGAATTTCTTATCAAACACACAATGTCATTCAAGGCGTATGTAGTAAATCAAAAAACGAAGAGAAAGAGTAAAAACACAATCAATTATTACATAATCGAAAACGAAAGCCTTAACGGCAAGGTAGAGCTTGAAAGCCCGTACCACGAGGTTGTGCCCGGCGAAACAAAGCGTATGAGCGCAAACTCGCTCGGAAGCGGCAAATTTGCGGAGGGCATTAAGCTGTATACAAGAACGGCGGACGCACTTATCAATTACCGTTACACATATTCTTATATTGACGGGGACACGGGCGAGATTAAAACCGCTTATTCCGACAAGCTGGTATATAACAATACGCCGATTACCGTAAACCCGAAAATGACGGGCATTAAAATAACAACGTGGCTTACGGACAACGCGGGAAACGACCTTGCCGACAGCCTAACGGTTTACGAAATCGACTTTGTGCAGCTTAAAATTCCCGAAACATCGCTCGGGAGCGAAAAGGTTGAGTTTGAAAGCGGCAAAAAATACAAGCTTATCGACGACTATCCGAATGACGAAAATATTTTCCTGTATTACACGCTTGACAAAAACGAAGACCCGAGAGAATCAACAAGCGAGAACAGGAAAATATATGCGGGCGAGGAATTAACCCTGACGGGTGCGGTAACGCTGAAAGCCGCATATTTCAGTGCTTGCGGAAAATGCGTAAATTGCCGCGACGACAAAAAAACTGCCTGCACAAACGGCGTTTACGGAGCTGTGGGCGAATATAAATACACCACGCCCACGGTTCATTACACGGGCGGCGGTGGCGGCGGCAGAACCGTTGACAACACGCGAAAATTCACAAAGGATGTTTTCGGAAACGAGCACCCCACGCACATCGGCTATATTAACGGCTATCCGGACGGAAGCGTGCAGCCGAACGGCAAAATTACCCGCGAGGAGATTGCGGCGATTTTGTACCGCATAACGGGACACGAATACGAAAGCCCGTTTGCGGCAAGCGGCGAGGTGTTCTCGGATGTTACGACCGATATGTGGTCTGCGCGCGACGTTGAATACATTGCCGACAGGGGCATTGCAACAGGCTACCCCGACGGCGAATTTAAGCCGAAAAACAAGCTTTCGCGAGCGGAATTTGCCGCGCTTGTATGCCGCTTTGCAAAGCTTGACCGAACGAGCGGCGAAAATCCCTTCTCGGATTTGGACAAAACGCACTGGGCGTACGACAACATATTAAGCCTTGCAAAATCGGGGTTTGTTGAGGGCTATGAGGACAAAACCTTCCGCCCGACAAATGAAATAACAAGGGCGGAGGTTATGACCGTTATAAACAAAATACTGGGCAGAAATCCGTCTGACACCTATGTGAAGACGCTTGATTTTAAACCGTATACCGACCTTGCAAAGGACAAATGGTATTACACCGCCGTTACGGAAGCAACGGTAACGCACGATTATCGGCTCGATAAAAACGGCGTTGAAGAAAAATGGGAAAATTGGAAGTAACACCGGCGAGAGACCGCAGGGGACAGCTTGCTTTCGGTTGCATTACAGCAATTATTTATTTTCTATGGAACAGAAAGCCGACGCTTTCAGTGAAATAAAATTTGCCGTTCATATGCCATAGGCATATGAACGGCAAATTTTATTAAAAAAAACATCCGAAAAGGATGTTTTTTTCTGGGCTTTTTGCAAAACAGAAACAGTCCTAAATCCTTATTCCTTTTATGCTGTGGAAGTTTTAGGTTTTCGAGAATAGGGCAAGAACAGGAAGCATATTTGCCTATGTCTGGATTTTCTTCATCGAAAAATCTGTATTTTGCGGTAATAGTTACTTCCGTTTTCCACATAGGGCAAAAATATTGCTTGTTTAGTAATGTATAT
>CAZIQC010000231.1:0-262 GCA_964541335.1 uncultured Oscillospiraceae bacterium | reverse complement strand
TTTTCGGCTTGTTTGTCGAGCATAATTTACACTCCCTTTCTACGCTGTGGGGTTGGCGGCTACTTTATAACGATTTACAGAGCAATCCTATTATGACAGAACCGCAAATCACAACGGTGGATATTGCTACTATTCGGGCAATCAAATCAGTATAATATGCTTTTGTTTTTGAGTTGCAATGAGGACATACGGTAGACTATTACCTCATACCGAAACGCATAAGAGCAGTAAGCGGTAAAGACGGCTTGTATATCATTTTAGG
>CAZIQC010000230.1:0-2819 GCA_964541335.1 uncultured Oscillospiraceae bacterium | reverse complement strand
GTGGGTCTTTCGCTCACATACAATAACTGGGGCGGAGTGGGCACAGGCGTTGATTTTGACGACATTTCCGTAACCACGGGCAAGGCGGAATATCCCTATGGCATTGTGGACTTTGCCTTTAAAAATGAAAGCGGCGATGCCGCACTTTACCCCAAGGCGGGCGGCAGTGTGTCGGCTGTAACGGTGAAAAAGTATGACACGGCGGCAAATGCACTTCTTTTTGCCGCGGTGTACAGCGGCGGCAAGCTTGTCGGAACAGACACGGTTGACGTAAGCAATGCGCCTATAAACGAGGAAACGACCTACCCCGTAAACATTGCCACGGCAAGCGATGATGTGGCGATAAAAGCCTTTGTGCTGAATAAAACCACGCTTTTGCCGCTTGCCCTCGGAAAAACATATGAAAAGCGATCTCCGCTGACGGTGTTTGTGGCGGGCGACTCAATGGCGGAAAACGTAGCAAACAGCACCTCGTCAAAAGAAGTTAACGGCACAACCGTTACTTATGCGCGTGAGGGCTGGGGAATGAGAATAGGCGAATGTTTTACCGACGGAAGCGTTACGGTGGCAAACCGCGCGGTGGGCGGACAGTCTACCAAAAACTTTATCGATCAGGGAAGATTGCAAGCCGTTTTAACAAGCGGCAAGCGCGGCGACTTTGTGCTTGTGTCGTTCGGGCATAACGACGACGGACAAAACATCTCGCTTGACGATTACAAGGCAAACCTTACTACGTTTTCGCAATTGATAAAGAAAAACGGTATGACGCCCGTGTTTATAACCTCTATCCCGAGAATTTCTATGACGGCTGACGATAGCGGTTCTTGGAAAGCCGGCGGCTACGATACGGACGACCTTTATACATATGCAAATGCAATGAAAGAGGCGGCAACCGCAAGCGGCGACGTGTGCCTTGACCTTTACACGGCGTTTTGCGACGAATTGCAGGGCAAAACGTATCAAGACGCAAGGGCATACTATGTGGATAAAAATATTGACGGCACGCACCTTTCGCCCGACGGCGCAGAAAAGGCGGCACAGCTTATTGCCGAATTGCTCGGGCAAACGAACAGCGCACTTAAAGACCTTTTGAAATAACATTAACATAAAACAACGGTGGCGGCGAAAGCTTATCGCCGCCACCGTTTTTAACAAGGACGGATTTTATGCCGATGTGTGCGGAAATAATAATATAACGGAGAAGCTTTATGAAAATCGAGATTTTAAAAAACGAATGTTGGTGGGGACTTTTTGCGGATCGCGGATATGAAATGCCCTACACGCGCGAAACAAATGCCGATATCCCCGCGGAAACGTGCGACCAGGGAGCGTTTGTTCTGCTTTCGAGCGCGGGAAGATATGTGTACGCCGAAAATGCGCGCCCGATTTCCTTTCGTAACGGGGTTATGGAATTTGAAGAAAACGGCGACACCGAATTTAATGACGGCTTTTCGTCGCTTCGCGGGGCGTATAAAGCCGTGGCGGAAAAACACTTTTTGTCAAGCGGCGAAATCCCCGACGAAAGCTTTTTCACCGTGCCGCAGTATAATACCTGGATAGAGCTTATGTATAATCAAAATCAAGCCGACATTCTTTCCTATGCGGAAGAAATCGTAAACAACGGTATGCCCCCGGGCATACTTATGATTGACGAGGGCTGGGCGAGCGACTACGGAATTTACGATTTTTCGGCGGAGCGCTTTCCCGACCCGTGCGCTATGGTCGACAGATTGCACGCGCTCGGCTTTACGGTTATGCTGTGGGTTGTTCCGCTTATTTCCCCCGACGGCAACGTTTTTCGGGAACTGCGCGACACGGACATTCTTCTTCACGACAAAAACGGCGAAATTGCCGTGCGAAAATGGTGGAACGGCTACAGTGCCGTGCTCGACCTTTCAAACCCGCGTGCGGTGCAATGGTTTACGCAAAGGCTTGACGAATGTATGGCAAAATACAATGCAGACGGCTTTAAGTTTGACGGGGCGGATGCCTATCTTTATAAAAAAGACGACAAAGCCTTTGCCCCCTGCGAGCCGCAGCATATGACGGCGCATTACAACTCATTGGGGAAAAAATATCGCTTTAACGAGTTTCGTGCGGCGTGGAACGTAAAGGGCAACCCCTATGTAACGCGTCTTCAGGACAAGGCGCACTCCTGGGGAGAGGACGGCTTGGGCGCGATAATTCCCGATATGTGTGTGCAGGGGCTTATAGGCAGCTTTTTCGGTTGCCCCGATATGATAGGCGGCGGCGCTTACGGAAGCTTTCTCGGCGATTTTAAAATCGACGCGGAGCTGTATCTGCGCTGGCTTGCGGCAAGCGCACTGTGCCCGATGATGCAGTTCTCAATCGCGCCGTGGCGAGTTTTGAGCAAGGAAAATTTCAAGGCGGTTGCATCCTTTGTAAGCCTGCACCGAAAATACGCCGATACGTTTATCTCTCTTGCGAAAGAATGTTCGAAAACCCGCGAGCCGATTGTGCGATTGCTTGAGTACGAGTTTCCGCACCAAGGCTTTGAGCGCGTTACCGATGTGTTTATGCTCGGAAAAAATATTATGGTAGCACCCATCCTGAAAAAGGGTGTACTTTCAAGACAGGTTAAGCTCCCGCGCGGAAAATGGCTTTTTAACGAAAGCGTTATCGACGGCGGAAAAACAATTACGGTAAATGCCTCGCTCAAGGAGCTTGCCGTATTCGAAAAATTGCCCGAAAATTCCGCAAAATAATACAAGTGTGAAAATAAAACCGAAAATTTTGAAAAAAATGAAAAAAGCGGTTGACAAACGGGGGATAAAGTGGTAATATAAACAAGCTGTCCG
>CAZIQC010000229.1:0-2823 GCA_964541335.1 uncultured Oscillospiraceae bacterium | reverse complement strand
AGTTTTCCGGAAAAGCACTTGTAAAGGGCGAACACGATGCATCAAGCTTTCCGTCGGGTGGGATAAGAGAAACCTACGAGGCGAGAGGATATACCGCTTGGGACCCCACATCGTATGCCTTCTTGAAGGACGGCGCATTGTGTATTCCGACCGCATTTTGTTCGTACAGCGGCGAAGCGCTTGACAAAAAAACACCTCTGCTTCGTTCAATGGACGCTCTTGACAAGCAGGCAAAACGCATTTTGGAATTGTTCGGCAAAAAGAATGTCAAGCGTGTCATAACGACCGTAGGACCCGAACAGGAATATTTCCTGATAGATAAAGACACCTATTTTAAACGCCCCGACCTTATTTTCACAGGCAGAACCTTGTTCGGTGCGAAGCCGCCGAAAGGTCAGGAGCTGGAGGACCACTATTTCGGCGTGCTTAAAAAGAGAGTAGCCGATTTTATGGAAGAGCTTGACGAAACCCTGTGGAAGCTCGGCGTGTCCGCAAAAACCAAGCACAACGAAGCGGCTCCCGCTCAGCACGAGTTGGCACCCGTTTATTCCACCACAAATATCGCAACCGACCACAACCAGCTCACAATGGAAATGATGCGTAAAATCGCATATAAGCACGATATGGCGTGCCTGCTTCACGAGAAACCGTTTGCAGGCGTCAACGGTTCGGGCAAGCACAATAACTGGTCGCTTTCGACCGATTCGGGCAAAAATCTTCTCGACCCCGGCGAAACGCCCTATGAAAACGCACAGTTTCTGGTATTTCTGACTGCGGTTATCAAGGCGGTAGACGATTATCAGGGACTGCTTCGTGCCTCGGTTGCCAGTGCAGGTAACGACGAGCGTTTGGGCGGCGACGAAGCACCTCCCGCAATCATTTCGATATATGTCGGCGACGAGCTTGAAGAGATTTTGGAGTCTTTGGAAAACGGCGTTATATATCACGGCGGCGAGCGTGTCGAAATGGAAATCGGTTCTGTTGTTTTACCGCATTTCCCGAAAGATACCACCGACCGCAACCGGACATCTCCGTTTGCGTTTACGGGAAACCGTTTTGAGTTCCGTATGCTCGGCTCGGCAACCTCAATCGCAGACCCGAATGTGGTGCTCAACACCGCAATGGCGGAGGCTTTAAGACAAATCGCAGATGAGCTTTCATTGGCAGATGACTTTAACAAGACCGTCAAAAAAATCGTTCAAAGGCATCTCAATCATCATAAGCGTATCATATTCAACGGCAATGGATATTCCAAAGAGTGGGAAGAAGAAGCTAAAAAGAGAGGACTTTTAAATTTGCGTTCGACTCCCGACGCACTTCCCTATTATGTGACCGATGACAGTATCGAGCTGTTCACTCGGCACGGCGTGTTCACCGAAACCGAGCTTCGTTCACGCTATGAGATTAACCTCGGAAATTACAGCAAGGTAATCAATATCGAAGCGTTGACGATGATTGATATGGTCAAAAAATATGTCATTTCTGCGGTTATGTCCTATCAAAAAGCACTCGCCGACACCGTCATAAGCAAAAAAGCGGTCGGCGTGTCGGCAAAAGCCGAAACCGAATTGCTTGAAAAGCTGGCAAAGCTCAGCGACGAGCTTGCCGAAAGGCTGAAAAAACTCGAAACGGCGGTTGAAAACGAAAAAACCGCAGGAGAGGGTATCGAGCTTGCGAAATATTCCTGCGATGTGGTTCTCGCTTCGATGCGTTCGCTTCGTGAAGTGGTCGATGAGCTTGAATCAATGACCGCATCGGAATATTGGCATTTGCCGACCTATTCCGAAATGCTTTTCAGCGTTCAATAAAACGATAAGATAAAACTTCCCCGTTTTCGGCGGAAGTTTTATTTTTTATATCGACAAAAAATAAAAAAACAGTGGAAATTTCTAAAATGTTGTGTTATAATAAATTTGTACGTGCAACATTTTGTGTTTACGCATTGAAAATTGACAGTTTCCGTGTTTACATATAAAAACAGTTAAGGAGTTGAAAACGCTTGGACAAGTTCGTTATCAAGGGCGGAAAACCTCTTCGAGGCGAGGTTACTATAAGCGGCGCTAAAAATGCCGCAGTTGCCATTCTTGCAGGTACTGTTCTTGCCGACGGAGTTTGCCGTATAGAAAATATCCCCGACATTTCAGATGTTTCCGCAATGATACGGGTTTTGTATCAGCTGGGAGCCAACATTCGCTATATCAACAAAACCACTGTCGAAATCGACACTTCGGGCATTACTTCGTTTAATGTACCCTATTCGATGACAAAATCCACCCGTGCGTCAAGCTATTTTATGGGTGCTATGCTGGGCAGATTTAAAATGGCAAGCATTGCCCCGTCGGGCGGCTGCGATTTCGGAGTGCGTCCGATTGATATGCACCTTAAAGGCTTTGAAGCACTCGGCGCAAAGCACAATATCAAAAACGGCGTTGTCGAACTTTCCGCAGACGAGCTAATCGGTGCGCCTGTTTATCTTGATGTCGTTTCTGTCGGTGCTACCATCAACATTATGCTTGCCGCTGTAAAAGCGAAAGGTATGTCAATCATCGAAAATGCCGCAAGAGAGCCGCACATTGTCGACCTTGCCAACTTTTTAAATTCGATGGGAGCGGACATTCGAGGCGCAGGAACGGATACCATCAAAATTCACGGTGTCAAAAAGCTGGTCGGTTCGACCTATTCGATAATTCCCGACCAAATCGAGGCAGGAACTTATATGGTAGCCGCCGCTGCAACGGGCGGAGATGTCCTCATTAAAAATGTTATACCGAAGCACCTTGAGTCGATTTCGACCAAGCTTGAAGAAGCCGGTGCGTCGGTTAT
>CAZIQC010000228.1:0-2828 GCA_964541335.1 uncultured Oscillospiraceae bacterium | reverse complement strand
TTGCGTAAGCAACAAATCATGGCGAAGCCAAATCATGACAACGCAGTTGTCAAATCATAAAAATAGGGTGTTATTCGAATTGTGCATCAATATAATAGAAGGAGGAAGCGGTATGTACGAGCTACACAAGCTGCCAACGGAATTTCCGATGTCTTTTAAAAGCTATACTTTGACGGACAAGCAATATTTTGTGCCGCACTGGCACGAAAATATAGAGATTATACATATTACCGAGGGCAGAGTAAGGCTGCTTTTGGATTCGAAAGAGGTGCGAGCGGGCGTAGGCGATACGCTGATTGTCAATACCAACGTGATACATCAGTTTTTTTCGGAAAAAGACAGTCTTTCGTATCATTGCCTTATTATGAGTGTGGATTTTTTAAAGCAGGTTGGGCTGGATTTTTCGCGGTTGGTCGTTAAAGATTGCATAAACGACAATAACATTACGTTGCTTTTTTCGTGTGTTGAAGATTTAATAAAAAGAAAGCCGCCCTATTATAAGTCCGAGGTGCTGGGAGAAGCACTGAGGGCGGCAAGTATATTATTGAGAAATTATTGAAATGAAACAGAACACGAGGCGGCGAGGAGAAAAAACGTAAAAACCGAGATAGTGAAAAAATCCGTATCTTATATGAAAGAAAATTTTGCAAACGAGATTACTTTGGAAAAAATATGCGAAGAAACGGGCACCTCAAGATCGTATTTTTGCCACAGCTTTAAAGAAGTGACGGGAATGACGGCAACGGCAATGCTGAATTTTATACGCTGTCGAGAGGCAAAGCGTATTCTTATGAATTCGGAATGTAACGTTTACGAAACGGCGTGCAGATGCGGCTTTACAAATATGTCGTATTTTACAAAAACTTATCGGGCTGTTATAGGTCAAAAGCCGTCCGAAACGAGAAAAGAACGGCAATAAACGAAAAAGGAAGAAAAAGCCGAGATTGCAAGCTTCTTCTCCCTTTGATGACTTTGGCGATGCGCAGGCAAAATTTGCGCATTGCGGCAAAAGAATGTTTACAGGTGTGTAATGCCGTCTGTACATATTGCGGCTATTTCGCGCGCGTATTCCTCCTTAGCGGCACAGCTTATTACACGAAAGGCACTTTGCGCCTTGTAGGGCAAAATCAATGCCCAGCCGTGCTCAAAATTCAAACGTACACCGTCCTCCTTGGGGTGTGCGTTTTCGTTTTCCGAATTTATTTTTTCCATCACGTCCGCAAAGGTGCGACCGCACAGCCCAACGGTGTCGGTAACGATAAAAAACGGCGGTATTTCGGACAGCAGTGCGGCAAGCGAAGTACCGCTTTTAAAAAGAAAATCCATAAGCATAATAAGTGCGCCCACAGCGTCGTAACGGTAAATAAACTGCTTGCGAAAAAGAAGCTCCTCGTGCTTTGAAAGCTCGCGCATAAGTGCGGGCGACCCTATTGGCGTGCGGCGAATTTCCGCACCGTATTGTTTCGCCATTTGCTCGATACATTCGGGCGATGAGTCGGACACATACACAACGGCGTTTTTATGACTTTTCATTATTATGAGAGCTATCAGCGCGCTGTATTCAAACTCGGAAAGGATGTGTCCGTCGTGCGTAACGGGGGAAAGTGTTTCGCATTTGTAATCGATAAATGCGCCGAAGGCGCAATCGCTTTTTGAAAGTTGTGAGCAAAATTCGTTTTTATCGGTTGTGTTAAAGAAAATAAATTCCGCGCACAGCTCCTTTTGTGCCTTTTTCAAAAGCTCACACGCCCAAGGCGAGAAGCAACAAAGCATAATCTTTGTATGCCCCTTTTTGCCGACGACGGAGGTTATAAGCGGGTTGAGGTAGTAGAGCTTGTATTCAAATAGATATTCGTTATCCGTAAAAGAGTGATTTGCGGGATAATTTCAATCTCCCCTAAGCAGTGGTTCCAAGCTGTCGGCAAGATTGTTGCTTATGTCGGCTCCCGAGGCATCGATAATATTTATCGACACTTCGGTACTGCTGTCAGTGCTTTTTGTGCTTACGGCAAGACCGCCGTCCAACGAATAAAAACGTATTGCACTGCGCGTTATGGGAAGCGGTTGCTCGCCGAAATCGACACACTGTGCGCCGAATGCCTGTATACCGACGGACAGTGCATTTTTAATCATTGCCGTTTCGCCGCCTTTGTCACACGATACGGCGAGCCTGTTGCCGAGCAGTGCGGCACAGCACCGCCCGAGAGTGCACATAAGCTCGGGCGTGATTTCGCGATTGATTCTTCCCGAAACGGCGTTTTCGACGAGCTTTGCGGGCGGGAGAGAATGTTCCCAAACAACGTTTGACGAGATGAATATATCCTCGGGAAGCTTTTTGCCCGGCCAAACCTTAACATTGGGGCGAATAATGCTTCTCTTTCCGAGAACGGAGCCGCCGCCCAAAATTGCGCCGTCATATATTGCGGACTCGTCGCAAGCCTCGCTTTTGTCGCAAAGTATGCAACCGCGGAGCGCACAACGCTTCCCGACGCGGGAAGACGGCAGTACAATGCTTCGCTTTATGCTGGCTCCTTCTTCGACATATACGTTTTCGCATACGGAGGAATACGATTCTATGCGAGCACCCTTTTCGATAATGCTTCCGTTGCCGATATAAACAGGGGGAACGATAATTGCACCGCCCATAATGTGCGCGCCGTCGTCAATCCACACGCCCGGCTCTCTTTCGGCACAGGGGAACGGAAGATTGATTTTCTTCGAGAAAAAATCGCGGTGACATTTTCGTATGTTTTCAAGGTCGCGCACATCGCAATAATATTCTCCGAAGCTGTAGGCAACGCAGGATTTGCCGCTTTCCACAAGTGCTT
>CAZIQC010000227.1:0-2858 GCA_964541335.1 uncultured Oscillospiraceae bacterium | reverse complement strand
TGTTATGCCTTAATTATACATCGGTTTTTTGTTAAATTAAAGTGTCAAAATTGACCACCGCGGCATATTGCGCCGTCGGTTTTTGCTGTTAGAATGTGTCAGTGGTGTAAAGCGTGGGCAATTCGCTCTTATTTAGGGTAAGAGTTGCTCCGCGGTGCTTTATGCACAGCGCGGATTTGAGTGTGTGCACAATGCACGTTACGTCATCGTTGACAACAATGCGGTCGCCAACGCATTTGCACCCGACAAGGTAATATTCGCCGTTTTCCTTTTCGTGAATAAACGCTTTTTTGAGCACGGTTTCTTCCATACATTTGAAAATCTCGTGCACATCGTTATCACAACAGCCGCCCTGATTATCCACGGGAATGCTTTCGTCCTTAAGCATAAGCGGGTGCGTTAAAAAGCCGCCGGTTACGCGCTGTTTTTCGTGCTTGTACCAGCCAGAGATCATATCCCGGTATTGTTCGCCGATGATACGCGGCATTTCCTTGCCGCTGCAGCCGTTGGCAAGCTTTTTATCCTTTACAAATGCGGTTGCGTGCACGCACGGGTCGCACACAAACGCCCACCTAAGCTCGCCTTCCGGTGTGATAAGCTGTGCGCACGCGCCCATTCCGTCGATAAGGCCCGCAAGATAGGTAAGCTTGCCCGTAAGCAAATATACGTAATACTTGGCGTAAAGCGTCCACGCCGTCCACCCGTGCGGACTGCTCATCATATTGGGAGTGGTGAGCACGTCGAACTGTGCTTCCCAGAAGCGCAGGCTTCCGCCGCGCATACGGCAGTCGGGCATTTGGTTTTGCTCCAGGCAGGAATGCTTGTCCAAAAGAGTTTGTGCCGCGCGGGCATAGGGGGCGCGCTCGCTTGGCGGCAAATTGAGGGCAAACATTCCTATTTGCAGTGCACTGCACGAAATCATTCCGTCTTCAAAGGTTTGCTCGCCCTCGGTGCCTATATCGTCGAGCATAAGCACAAGATTGTCGACCGCACGCTTAACCGCCGCATAATAGCGTGCCGCGGCGTCGTTATATTCGGGGATATTGCGTATGGCGAGATACAGCTCGAAAATCGACTTGGCAATGTATATCACGCAGGTGTAATGCTCTCCCGCGGGCGTATAGCCGCCGTAAAATGCGCCGTCGGCGCGCTGTGCCTTAAGCAAAAAGTCTGCCAGGCGGCACGCTTCGGCAAGGGATGCGGCGTTTTTTTCGGGGGCGGCTTCGTACCTGTCGACAAGCAGGCTTACGGCCGCCGAGGTGTTTTGTATTCGGGTGGGGATAATCTTCGGCTCGCCCGCGGACAGGTCAAACATATAGGGCATTATTTCGTTGAACTTTTCATCGATTGCGGCATCTTTTTCCCCGTTCGGAAAATGCTTTTGCGCCAAATATCCCGAGAAAAGCCCGTACCAACTTTCGCAATGGGTGGTTGCCTTTTGCTCCTTTGTTATTGCTTCGGCGCGTGCCGCCTCCATATAAAAGCGCCACGGCTTTCTGCAATATATGTATGCTTCGGAGATTTTGCCGTTTTTTTCGGCGGTTAGGGTATAAAGACCGTATTCATCAAGGGGGGCTGTTACCGAGAGCGGCTTTCCGCTCGGCGAACAAAGGGTGAGGCTTGCGTCCGTGGGCGATATGTTTATCGTTTCGCCTTGCTCGCAGGTGTATTTTTCGATTACGGGTATACACGCGTGTGTAAAGCGTTCTGCCTTTATAGGCAACTCGTCAAGCTCTTTTACAGGGAAAAGGTACACGTTGCGCACAAGCGTTTCGCCCGCGGGAATGGTTTTAAGCCCTTGCGGATAGCGCCGCGGCTGAGGGAATGCGGACAAAATATCCAGCTTGACGCTGTCTATACGGTGGAGGTTGCTGCCGTAGTCAAGCGCGTAGGAGGCGAAGGGCATATCCGACGCAACGCCCAAAATCCGCCCGAGGGGCGACATAAAATACCCGTAGAAATGTGTTTTTTCGAACCGAAGCATTGTGGGAAAGAGCTTGTCGTTCCAGGCGGGGAAATTGTCCATAAAGCAGTCGACGCCCAAATATATGCCGAGGCGCTCGGGCGCAAAGGGGGCGGCGGTGTTGTTTGTTATTTTTGCGCGGATAAGGGCAAAGTCGCCCTGCTCGGTTATATCAAGCGATGCGGCGACACCCTCCGCCCCGTAAAGGAAAGGACCTTTACCGTTAAATTTATACTCCGTGCCGCTTAGGGTAATGCTTTCGACAAAGCCTTGGTTGTTCTTTTTCATATGGTTTCCTCCGAGGTGTTGTTTTTAATAACAAGATTGCCATTTTCAACATAGGCGTATTCTCCGTTTTCGACAAGCTCGACGGTGCCGCCGCGCACGCACTTAACCGTTGCCGGGGAGATGAATTTATCCGTTCTGCCGATTGCGGCAAAGCCGTTTTTAAGCGGAACTATAGAATACAGGCGGAAATCGTCGTTATCGGAAAGGGTTATCTCCATACATTCGCCGCGGCGCAAAATTTGTATCTCGCGCGAGAAATACTCATACACGGCAAACTCCTCGCCCGCGAGGGCTTGCACGTCGCTTGCGCAAAGCGTGCCGCACACGGGCTTGTTTTCCGCGTTGAGATTAAATGCCGCCACAATGCCGCTTCCGTTACACGTGTTTTGAAGCTTGAATATTTTGCCCGAGGTGCGCGGGTCTGTAACGATACAGTCTGCGGTGGGCATTGCGGGGCGGTCGCACCGAAGAATTTTACCGCTTTTAAGTGCAAGCGGTTTTAAAATATCGGCATTACTGCGCCCGAGCATATCGCTGACGTACACCGGGCCGCCGCTTATTGCGCGCAAAACGCTGTTTTTCACGGCCTGACCGTCGTCCGTCCACC
>CAZIQC010000226.1:0-2864 GCA_964541335.1 uncultured Oscillospiraceae bacterium | reverse complement strand
AATCAGTAAATCATTCTCTCTTCCGTAACCGTATACAAGCTGTGCATACATCATCGACGGATCAACGTCGTTAATAAAAGCGGAAAGGATTGCACACTGAGACGGGAGCGAAATTGCCGGCAGTGCCCCTTGCAGTTTTTTCCCAAGCTCTGCGGGAATTCTTTCATCAATCACCTCGCGCTTGCAAAGAAATCCCTTCATAAGCTCGCCTACGATATGCTCGCTGTCGGCGGCGCTTCCGCCGTTTCCCGCAACAAGCACCTTGCCGCCTTTTTTGTATGTATCAAGCATTAAAGACAAAGCGGCTTTCAGGCTTTCCTTGCAACATTCAAGCTCGGGGTTACGTTTCAACAGCTCCGTTATCATAAGCCCCTCCCCGAAAACACTTCCTCCGCCACGGAAACAGCCGCATAATCTCCTATTGCCTCGCCGAGTTCGGCGGGAACGATTTCGCAAACCTTTCTTGAAAAGGGGAGCGTTTCTTTTTTTATTACTTCTTCCATTTTATCGCTCAACAATGCCTCGCTTCGCGCAAAGATACTTCCTATTACGATTTTTTCGGGATTTAAAAGGTCTATAATAACCGAAAGCGCTTTTCCGAGCATTTGAGCACAGGTGTCGTATACCTTTATCGCCGTTTCGTCTCCCGCAAAAGCCGCCTCCGCAATGCTCTTTGCTGTTACCGCGGAAAGCTCGTCTGCCGTTTTGCAATAAAGCGTGCCATTGCCCGTTTGCAGTTTTTCCGTAGCGTATATTCTGCCAAGTTGCGCAATTCCGCCGCCCGAGCAAAAGCCCTCCGCAGAGCCGCTCTTTCCGTAGCCCACGGGACCCATATCGCAAAGCCTTATATGCCCTATTTCCCCGGCATTATCGTTTGTTCCTCCGTAAAGTCTGCCGTCCAAAATAAGTCCCGCACCGAAGCCTGTGCCGCAGGTAAGAAAAACCATATTTCGGCAGCCCTTACCCGCACCGAATTTCCACTCTGCAAGGGCGCAGGCGTTTGCATCGTTTTGAAGTCCCGCCGGAACCTTGAATTTTTCGGTCAACATTTTTACTATTTCAACATTGTCCCACCCGGGAAGATTAGGCGGCGACATAATAATTCCTTTTTTC
This sequence comes from uncultured Oscillospiraceae bacterium, assembly GCA_964541335.1. GTDB lineage: Bacteria > Bacillota > Clostridia > UMGS1883 > UMGS1883 > UMGS1883. The sequence goes on along the minus strand of CAZIQC010000226.1, from coordinate 1,751 downwards.
GAATCGAGCGGACTTCCGCAGCTTACGCCTATCGCCTTGCCTACGCCCAACTCTTCCACCGCGTCGAAAATGTTTTTGAGCGTTTCATCAACATTTGTTGTGGCAAATTTTATCTTTTTTAAAATACCTTTTTCACTGCTTCCCGTTATTACGGCGCATTTCGTCCCGCCGATGTCTATTCCCGTAAACATATGCGTTTCCTCCTCAAGCATTTTCGGGAACGCTTTCCCAATCCTTCAAAAATTTTTCTATTCCCGCGTCCGTAAGGGGGTGCTTCAGCATTTGGCAAAATACCTTGTACGGAACGGTTGCAATGTCCGCACCGGCAACAGCCACGTCGATAACATCCTCGGGACTGCGTATGCTTGCGGCTATAATTTGCGTTTTTATCGAATGTATGGAAAAAATTTTCGAAATGGTTTGAATAAGCGCGTTTCCGTTCGACGCTATGTCGTTAAGTCTTCCGACAAACGGACTTACGTATGTTGCGCCCGCGCGTGCCGCCAAAAGTGCCTGCGACGAGCTGAATATCAGCGTAACGTTTGTTTTAACGCCTTTTTCCGAAAGAATTTTTACCGCCTTTAATCCTTCAAACGTCATCGGGATTTTTATAACTATATTTTTATGAATTTTTTGAAGCTCCAATGCTTCGGCAACCATTTCCTCGGATTTAAGACCTACCACCTCCGCCGAAATGGGACCGTCTATTATTGATGTGATTTCCTCTATCACATTTTTAAATATGCGCCCCTCTTTCGCAATAAGTGACGGATTTGTCGTAACGCCGCATATAACTCCGAGCTGATTTATCTCTCTTATTTCTTCGGTGTTCGCCGTATCTATAAACATTTTCATAATATTTTGTCCTTTCCGTTTTCGTTTTATCAAAACAACCCCGTTATAACGCCGTTGTCATCTATATCTATATTTTCCGCCGCCGGCTTCTTGGGAAGCCCGGGCATAGTCATTATATTCCCCGTCAGTACAACAATAAAGCCCGCTCCCGCGCTTATTTTAACATCGCGCACGGTTACGGTGAAATTCGTCGGTGCACAAAGAAGCGACGGATCATCCGAAAAGCTGTACTGCGTTTTCGCAATACATACGGGCAATTTTCCGAAACCGAGGGCTGTCAGCTTATCAAGCTCTTTTTTTGCTTTTTTTTCGAATATTACGTCGCTTCCGCGATATATTCTCGTTACCACGGCTTTTACTTTCTCCTCAACGGGAAGCTCGGTGTCGTAGCAAAATTCAAAGTTGCTTTCTTTCTCGCACAGGGCGCAAACCTCTTTTGCAAGCTCAATCGCTCCGTCGCCGCCTTTCGCCCACACGTCCGACAATATCGCTTTAACGCCCGTTTCGCGGCATTTTTGCTCAATTACGGCAATTTCTCCATCCGTATCGGTCGGGAAACGGTTTATTGCAACAACCGCCGGTAATCCGTAAACGTCGGTAATATTCGAAATATGCCTGAGCAAATTCGGCATACCGTTTGTCACAGCTTCAAGATTTTCCTCCGAGAGGGTGTTTTTCGGCAAGCCGCCGTGCATTTTGAGTGCGCGCACCGTTGCCACAACCACAACAGCCGCCGGGCGTATGCCCGCATAGCGGCACTTAATGTCCAAAAACTTTTCCGCGCCCAAATCCGCGCCGAAGCCCGCCTCCGTTATGGCATAATCTCCGAGCTTAAGTGCTGTTTGGTTGCAATCAGACTGTTACAGCCGTGGGCAATGTTGGCAAACGGACCGCCG
>CAZIQC010000225.1:0-2865 GCA_964541335.1 uncultured Oscillospiraceae bacterium | reverse complement strand
TAAAATGCCCACGCTTTTCGGCATTGCAATGGTATTTCATCAAATCGGAAGTGCCTTAAGCACCTTAACGGGCGGCATTTTAATCCGTTCCGTCGGGAGTTACGACGCAATTTGGCTGTGCGGTGCGGTGCTTTCGGCGGTTGCTGCCGCGCTGTGCCTAACCGTCGGAGAGCGGTGACAAATAACATTTGCCTTTGTTAATATGCGAAAATCCCGCAAGTTTCGTTTCGACCGAGCGAATGAAATTTGCGGGATTTTTTTCATTTTATTTCGAAGCATAATCCGATTTTGGGCATTTCTCTATTTCAGCTCCACAACGGTTACGCCGCCGTCACCCTCGCCGTAAAGTCCGCCGCGATAGCTCTTGGCGTGCGGGTGGTGTCGCAGCATTTCTCCCACGGCGTTTTTCAAAGCGCCCGTGCCCTTTCCGTGAATGATGCTCACCGTTTCGTAGTGCATAAGCGAGGCATCGTCAAGATATTTGTCCAAAATGAGCAATGCGTCGTCCACGGTTTCGCCGCGCAAGTCAAGCTCGCTTTTTACGGCAGAGCGCGGCGAGGCTGACACAAACCCCGTCTGAGGCTTCTTTGCGTTCTTTTTTTCTTTGGGTACCGGCGCGAGAGCAGCAACGTTTGTTTTTATTTTAAATATACCCGTTTGCACGGTTAAATCGCCTTTTTTATCGGGAAGTGACAGCACAGTGCCGATTTGGTTCATCGTCGTTACGCAAACGCTTTGCCCGAGCTTTATATCCTTGATTGACAGCTTTTTCCCTGTCCTTGACGTAAAAGCGTCACCCGCGGCGGCGGCAGCCATATCCTCCGCACCGCGTTTAAGACTTCGGCGGTTTTCCTCAATCGCGCGGCGGCTTTCCTCCGACGCGTTTTCAAGCTTCTTTTGCATTTCGCGAACAATTCGGTCCGCTTCCGCCTTGGCGCGGTCGTAAATGCTTTTTGCATCTCGGCGGGCATTCGCAAGAATTTTTTCGCGCTCCGCCGCCGCCGAGCTGAGCTGTTTTTCGCTGGCTTCAAGCTTTTGGCGCGACTGCCGCCGGGCTTCGTCCGCCTCGGTAAGGCGAATTTCGGCTTCGGCACTGCGTTTTTCAAGCGTGGAAATTACGTCCTCAAAGCGCGTGTTGTCACTTGTGAGAAGCGTTTGCGCATATGCGATTACATCCTTGTCAAGTCCGAGTTTTTCGGATATTGCAAAGGCGTTGCTCTTTCCCGGAACACCGATAAGCAATCTGTATGTCGGGCGCAGGGATGCCACATCGAACTCACAGGCGGCGTTTTCCACACGCTTTGTCGACAAAGCATACAGCTTAAGCTCGCTGTAATGCGTTGTTGCGGCGCATTTTGCCCCGAGAAACCGCGCTCGCTCCAAAATAGCCACGGCAAGTGCCGCGCCCTCGGTGGGGTCTGTGCCGGAGCACAGCTCGTCAAAAAGTATCAGCGACTTATAGTCGGCTTTTTTCAAAATATCGGTTATGCTTGTCATATGTGCCGAAAATGTGCTCAGCGACTGCTCTATGGACTGTTCGTCGCCTATATCGGCGAAAACGTTTTCAAACACGGCAAGCGTACTGCCCGCCGCGCACGGCACGCCGAGTCCCGATTGCGCCATCAGCGTAAAAAGCCCGAGCGACTTTAACGCAACGGTTTTTCCGCCCGTGTTCGGTCCTGTTATAACAAGCGTGTCGAAATCGCGCCCGAGGTATATGTCCGTGGGAACTACGCGCGACGGCTCTATCAGCGGGTGTCGCCCGCGCTTTATGTCGATAATTCCGTCCGTGTTGAGAGCGGGAATACAGCCGTTCATCTTCCGCGACATTCCTCCCTTTGCAAAGGCAAAGTCTATTTTTATAACGGCTTCGTAATCGGCGGCAATGTCGGTCGCACATTCTCCGACCTGTGCCGAAAGCTCGCGCACAATACGTTCGATTTCGTTTTTTTCTTCCGCTTTAAGCGCGCGCATACGGTTGCCGTGCTCCACAGCCGCCATAGGCTCCACAAAAAGCGTTGCCCCGCTGGAGGAGGTGTCGTGCACAATGCCCGAAATCTGCGCCTTGTTTTCGCTTTTTACGGGGATAACGTACCTTCCGCCGCGCGTTGTCACAATGGCGTCTTGTAAGTACGGCGCATATTTCGGAGAATGTATCATATTATTGAGAAGCTCGCGCACGCTTGCATTTATGCCGCGCATTTTTCGCCGCAGTGAAAGAAGCTTTGCCGATGCGTCGTCGGCAAGCTCTTCCTCGCTTATTACGGCTGATATAATTTCTTTTTCAAGGTGCTTGTTCCCCTTAAGCTCCGAAAAAAGCTCTTCCATACGGGGAAATTCTCCCTTTTCGTTAATATCCGCACCGTACGCCGCCAGTGCACGTGCACAGCCGAGCACGTGCGCCGCACAAAGCAGCTCGCCCAAGGTAAGCACGCCGCCCGCTTTTGCGCGACCGAGTGCCGCCGTGATGTCCCCCAAGGGAACAATCGGTGCACCGCCCTTTTGAATTATCATCATTTCCGCTTCGCCCGTAAGCTCCAATGCGGCACGTGCCTCGTAAATATCGGGTGTCGGAAAAAGAGCCTCGGCCGCCGCCTTGGCTTTTTCACACACACAATGCTCCCGAAGCATTGTGCGAATACGGTCAAATTCGAGAATACGTAACGAACGCTCTTCCATTGCTAACTCCTTGTTTCAAGCGGCGGTATGTGCGCGCACAGCCCGCCGACGTAAATATTCGAAGCTTCTCCCTTTATGAGCGGTCTTGCGTAGCGAATAAATTCCTCCGTTACATAGTCGCCCTTTTCGTTTATCATACTTTTCGGCACGCATTTTTCCATATTTGCGATTTTTGCCACATCGGCA
>CAZIQC010000224.1:0-2869 GCA_964541335.1 uncultured Oscillospiraceae bacterium | reverse complement strand
GTGATTGCCGCATTACATTACCCGCCCGATGAAGCATTTTCGCGTATAATCGACGAATACGGTGTTATAAGCTGTGTGTTCGGTCATTTGCACGGAAAAAAAGCGAGTGAAGACAGGTGTATTTACGAAAAATGCCGACTTGTATCGGCAGATTTCCTGAATTTTGCACCTATAAGGATATTTTAGTATCAAATATCAAAAAAAGCTTGCAAACAGGTAAAATTTATGATATAAATATAATTTGATATGGGCTTTTCGCCCGGAAACAATAGGAGGAAATAAGTTATGAAGGTTTTAAAGACAGAGCAACGCGAGGATAAGCGCATTTATCTTGAAATAGAGGTTGATGCCGCCGAGTTCGAAGCTGCAATGGAAAAAAGCTACAGAAAAAACGTAAAGCAAATCAATATTCCCGGATTCAGAAAAGGTCACGCTCCGAGAAAGATTATAGAAAAATACTACACGGAAGCAATTTTTTATGACGATGCCATAAACTTTGTTTGCCCCGATGCATATGATAAAGCGGTTGAGCAAAACAATCTCGAACCCGTTGATATGCCCGAAATCGATATCGTAAAGCTTGAAAAAGGGAAAAATTTCGTATTCAGTGCTCTTGTTACGGTTCGCCCCGAGGTAACTCTCGGAGAGTATAAGGGTATAACGGCTGAAAAAGAGGTTAATACTGTAACAGAAGAGGAAATAGATAACGAGATAAAGAAAATGCAGGATAATGCCGCTCGTATTACAACAGTTACCGAAGGAACTGCGGAAAACGGAGATAAGACAGACCTCGACTTTGAGGGCTTTGTTGACGGTAAAGCTTTTGAGGGCGGCAAGGGCGAGCATTACAGCCTTGTTCTCGGAAGCAACAGCTTTATTCCCGGCTTTGAAGAGCAAATCGTCGGCAAAACAATAGGCGAGGATTTTGACGTAAACGTTACTTTCCCCGAGGATTATCACGCGGAAGAACTCAAGGGAAAGGCGGCTGTTTTCAAATGCAAGGTAAACAGCGTCGAAAAGAAAGAGCTTGCCGAGCTTGATGATGAGTTTGCAAAGGACGTAAGCGAGTTTGATACATTACAGGAGCTTCGCGACGATACAAAGGCAAAGCTTGAAAAATCGAAAGAAGAGGCGGCAAAGCGTAAATTTGAGGACGCGGTGATAGAAGCTGCCGTCGAAAACGCAACGGTTGACATTCCCGAGTGTATGGTAAATCATCAAATCGAAAATCAAATAAAGGATATATCGTACAGATTGCAAAGCCAGGGTATGCAGCTCGAGCAATATTTGCAGTTTACGGGAATGACGATGGAAGCCTTGCGCGAGCAACTTAAAGACACTGCCGCAAAAACCGTTAAAACGCAGCTCGTTCTTGCGGAAATAGCAAAAACGGAGAACATAGAGCTTTCCGATGACGACTACGAGGCGGAATACAAAAAAATGGCGGATATGTACGGTATGGAGGTTGAAAAGGTTAAGGAGCTTATGGCAGCCAACCGTGACGCTATGAGTGCGGACATCAAAACGCAAAAAACAATTGACTTGATTGTCGAAAACGCCAAAGCGGGTAAGGCAAAGAAGCCTGCCGCAAAGAAAACAACCGCGAAGAAAGCTGCCGACGACAAGGAAGAAAAGAAACCCGCAACCAAGAAAACCGCAGCAAAGAAAACGGCTGAAAGCAAGACCGACGACAAACCCAAGAAAACAACAACAAGAAAAACAACCAAAAAGTCGGACGCAGACAAGAAAGAAAACTAAAAACACATTTTATATTGCTTAAGGAGGAATTGCAATGAGCTTAGTGCCGTATGTTATCGAACAGACAGGTCAGGGAGAGAGAAGCTATGATATTTTTTCCCGATTACTTAAAGACAGAATAATATTTTTCGGTGAAGAGGTTAACGACGCTTCGGCAAGTATAATCGTTGCGCAAATGCTCTTCCTCGAAAGCGAAGATCCCGATAAAGATATTTGCTTGTATATCAACAGCCCCGGAGGAAGTATCACAGCAGGTATGGCGATTTATGACACGATGAATTACATTAAGTGCGACGTGTCAACCATTTGTGTGGGAATGGCGGCAAGTATGGGAGCATTCCTTTTGTCCGCAGGTGCCAAAGGCAAGCGGTTTGCGCTTCCCAACAGCGAAATTATGATACATCAGCCGCTCGGGGGTATGCAGGGGCAAGCAACCGACATTAAAATCCATGCCGACAGAATTATCGCAATGAAAGAGAAGCTTAACAAAATTCTGAGCGAAAACACCGGCAAGCCGTACGAACAGATTTGTCGCGATACGGAGAGGGACAATTTTATGTCGGCACAGCAGGCTCTTGATTACGGCTTGATAGACCGCATTATTACATCAAGATAATATTTCGGGTTTTCCGAAAAATGGCTGCCCATAGGCAAAGAAGATAAATTCCGACTGCCGCGGCGCAGCCATTGTTTTTGTAATTACCGAATGAAAGGATATGATTTTTTTGCCAAAATACGATAAGCCGACAGCAAGGTGTTCTTTTTGCGGAAAAAGATACGACGAGGTCGAACACCTGATAGCCGGACCGAACGTTTATATTTGCGACCAATGTATTGACATTTGTTACGGAATAATCGAAGGCGATTACGACGAATTCGGGCTAAAAACGGACGATGGGGTTAAAAATCAAGGCGAATACGGTTCGCAAAGCGAATTTGCCGAGGAAACGGCAAACGGCAAGCCTCGAACCGCAAAGCTTCCGACCCCGCGCGAAATCAATAAAATTCTCGACGATTACGTTATCGGACAGACGGCGGCAAAGCGTGCGCTTTCCGTTGCGGTATACAACCACTACAAAAGAATTAACTCGAATATAACGGACGACGGAGT
>CAZIQC010000223.1:0-2887 GCA_964541335.1 uncultured Oscillospiraceae bacterium | reverse complement strand
AGAAACACCGAGCCCTTCGGCAATCATCGTTTGAACCTCTATCGGAAGATAGCCGTAAATGTCTTGTGCCTTGTGCAAAACGGGAATGAGCGCGCCCGCTTCATCCTTATGCTCCGCGATAACCGCCATAAGCCTTTGTTCCTGCTCCGCCGTTCCCTTAAAGGGGATAACCGCTTCCTTGCTCATATTTTAACCTCCTCAAAATAAAAATTAAAATTACTTTCTCATTTAAGCCGTGCCTCATATATCAATAAACAATTATCGATATATCGGGCAATGCATACTATTATATCAAATTTAATATATCTTGTCCACAATTTTATCGCATTTTTTTACATTTTACCTCAATTTTTTTCAATAAGGGGCGTTAGCCCCGTCATTCAACGTTTTCAGTGGGTGATTGTACTCCCACTGAAAAAATTAAGGTGAACCCCGCCGCCTATAGAGGCGGGGGACATCTTAATTTAGTTATAAGTGCCGCCGCACTTTTTTCCTCCAGCTCAATAAAGTTTTCCTTTTCGGCAATATCGGTAAGAATGTGTGCGTCGCTGTTTATTATTGTTTTCATATTCGGGTGCGGTGCGTTCGGCATCGCGGTGCACGAAAGCTCCGCCGTGTTAAATCCGAGCGACGGCGGAATACAGCCCAATATCGAGGCTATGCCGTTTTTTTCACGGTCGATATGCGCGGGAATACACACGCCGCCGCGCTTTTCCGCTTCGAGCTTTATGCGCTCTATCGTAAGATTTGTTGCATTTATCAGGAGCACGTCAAGCTCGCCCGTCTTTTCGTCAACCTCGTTTAAGATAAGCTGTGTTCCGAAAATATCGGGGCGGTTCTTTATTTGCGGCAAATTTTTCTCCAACAGCTCTCCCATATCCTCCGCCGCTTCCGTCGTTTCGAAAAGGCACAAAAGATGAATATTCTCCGCCGACTCCGCCTCTATTGCGGGAACGGTCAATATTCCGTATTGTTCCGCCGCTTTTTGCACGGAGGTAACGTTTCTCGCACTGTTGTGATCCGCCACGGCTATTATATCCAGCCCGTTTATGAAGCTCATTCCGGCAATGCTGTGCGGTGTCATATCCTCGCTTGCGCACGGCGACAGGCACGAATGAATGTGTAAATCGTAAAAATATCTCATATCAGTTCTTTTATTTTGCACGCAAGCTCATACGCCGAAAGCGGGGATTCGAATATGTGCAAGCCCTCTTTCTCGGCGCGTGCTTTTGTTTCTTTGTCAAGCGACATTCCCTCCGCCACGATAAGCATTGCCGCGTCGGTAAGAGTGCATATCGCCGCCACGTTTATATTGCCCTGTACGGTTATCCACACGTCGCCGCATTTACAGCGGCTCATCGCCAAGCTTAAAAGGTCGCCCATATAACAGCCCGTAACCTCTCTGTCGGGCGAAAGTGCGCCCGACACACGTTTCAAATTAAGTTTTTTTGCAAGAAGCGATACCTTCATACAATCACCCTATTCGTTTATCATTTTTCCGAGTTCGGTTATTTCTCCGGCAAGGCGCTCTATCTTTTCGCGTAAGCGGAAAATACAATCTCGCTCCTGCGCCTTTCCGCGAACAATATCCTCGGCAAACGCACGGCATGACGGACTTCCGCAGCTTCCGCAATCAAGCCCGGGCAAACGCGCGTATATTTCTTCCATAAGCGCCATTTTCCGCACCGCCTCGCCCCTGTCCGAGTCGAGCGGCGGCATCGGCTTGTATTTCAATTCTTTGTCCCACTTAAGCTTAATATTTGCGGCGGCTTCCTTTGCGGATGCATTCTTTGCCAGCTCTCTTATGCGTGCATTCGCCGCAAAGCCGTTTTCCACATTCAGAGGTCCTCCGGTGCAACCGCTTACGCAAGCAAGAGCCTCTATAAAATCAACATCCTTAAGCTTTTCGTCCTCCAAGGCTTCCAAAACCGTTATGACGCTGTGTATTCCGTCCACACATATGTAATTTTCCGTGTTGAGCGCCTGCGCCTCACCACCGCTTCGCGCCCAATATATCCCACTGCGATCGGCTTGCGAAATTTTTTTTGCGGGTTGTCCCGTCGGCTTTTTTTGCGCCATACGCATATAAGCGTCTTTAATGGGTATCACACCGCTTACTGCGCTTTTTTCTATGGCTATGGGCTGCTTTGCGGCTGTAATTTTCGCCGTGCACGGCGATATGAAAAACACGCCTATATCCTCGTTACACAGACCTGTTTTCTCCTGCGCGTGCAGGCGCGCCGCTTGTGCCGCCGCTTCCATAGGCGATGTAAGCGGTATAACGTGCTTTGCAAGCGACGGAAAGCGCACCGCAATAAGACGCACCACCGCCGGGCACGCCGAGGATATCATCGGGCGCACATCGCGGTTTTCGTCCATAAATTTTCGTGTTTCGGCACTGATAAGCTGTGCACCGCGCGCCACCTCGAACACATCGTCAAAGCCTATGGTCAAAAGTGCGTTTAAAATCTCGTCCGTGCTTTCCGCCCTCGGAAACTGTCCGCACAATGCGGGTGCAGGCAATGCAATGTTGTATTTAAAATTTTTTAAGGCTTCGAAAGAGTCGCAAACAACTTTTTTCGCGTGGTACGGACACCGCCTTACGCACTCGCCGCAATCGATACACAGCTCGTTGATTATGTGCGCCTTTCCGTTTTGCACGCGGATAGCCTGTGTCGGACAAGAGCGCATACACGTGGTACAGCCCTTACAGCTCTCCTCTTGAAGTCTGACACTGTGATATATTTTTTCGGTTTTCATTTTTTCTCTCCATATACGGCAATCGACGCCGCGCCGACCGACTTAAACGTTAACCGTCATTTCAACGGGTGTTCCTACGCCCTTGACGGACGTTATCTTTAACTCATCGGTATATTTTTTCATATTC
>CAZIQC010000222.1:0-2919 GCA_964541335.1 uncultured Oscillospiraceae bacterium | reverse complement strand
AAGGCTTTGGCGTTTTCTTTTTGAAGACGGTCTTGCATATTGCACCTCCGATTAAATGGAAAATGGAAAATTGAAAATGGAAAGTTGGGGATTGCAGAGTGTGAAGTGTGGAGTGTGGAGTTGCGGTTAAAATCGCGGTGCGATTTTTTATTTCAAATGCGCAAGCATTTGCACCTTAATTCTACATTCTACATTTTGCATTTTTCTCTTCGAGCTTGCTTGTGCAAGCTCGAAGAGAGGGGATTAAATGCGGGCAACGCCGCTTTCGCGGGCGGCATTTGCCACGGCGGTTGCCACTGCCGTGCCGACGCGCCTGTCAAACGCTTTGGGTATAATATAATCGGGCGCAAGCTCGCCGGCGCTTATAAGCGAGGCTATCGCCATAGACGCCGCGGTTTTCATTTCGTCGTTAATATCGGCCGCGCGGCAGTCGAGCGCGCCGCGGAATATTCCCGGGAACGCAAGCACGTTGTTTATTTGGTTTTCAAAGTCGCTTCTGCCCGTGCCGACGATGTATGCCCCCGCCTCCTTTGCAAGGTCGGGCATTATTTCGGGCGTGGGGTTCGCCATCGGGAAAACAATGGCTCTCTCCGCCATAGACTGCACCATTTGCGCGGAAACAATGTTCGGCGCGGACACACCGATAAATACATCCGCACCGCGCATAGCGTCGGCAAGAGTGCCCTTTAAAAGGTGCGGATTTGTAAGCGCGGCAAGCTCCCTGTGCGCGGGCGAAAGTGCGGCATCGCCGCGGCAGATAATGCCGCACAAGTCAACCATTGTTACGTCCTTTACGCCAAGGCGAAGCAGGTGCAGACCTATCGCCGTGCCGGCACTGCCCGCACCGTTTATAACAACGCGAATATCCTCGGGCGATTTTTTCGCAAGCTTAAGCGCGTTTATAAGTGCCGCCCCCACAACAACCGCCGTGCCGTGCTGGTCGTCGTGAAATACGGGAATGTCGCATATTTCTTTCAGCTTGCGTTCTATTTCAAAGCACCGCGGGGCGGAAATATCTTCAAGATTTATTCCGCCGAAGCTGCCCGATATGTTGTACACGGTGCGCACGATTTCGTCTGTATCTTTGGAACGCACGCATATGGGCACGGCATCCACATCGGCAAATTCTTTAAAAAGCAGGCACTTACCCTCCATAACGGGCATACCCGCCTCGGGACCTATGTCGCCAAGCCCGAGCACGGCTGTGCCGTCCGTTACAACGGCAACGGTGTTTTGCCGCCGCGTAAGCTCGTACGACTTGTTAATATCCTTTTGTATTTCAAGGCAGGGTGCGGCAACGCCCGGCGTATATGCAAGCGACAAATCCTCGGCACAGGTAACGCGCACGCGCGGTCGGATTTCGATTTTGCCTTTCCATTCGTAATGCTTTTTTAAAGACTGCTCCTTTATATCCAAAAAAACCACCCTTTCTTTTGTGAAAAAATCTTGCTTAATTTAACATTATAATTTATTGTGCGGGAAATTGCAACAACAACGGCGAAAAAAATAAAAACGGGCAAAAACAAAATTTTTTTATTGCATTTGTGACTGAAAATGTGATTTTTTGTGATTTTGATATTGACAAAGGGTGGTGTTTTGTTGTATTCTATAACCAATGAATTGTAAACAAACGTACGGTAGGCGGAGGGATAAGGATGAACTTTGAACAAATGGAAAAAATTAAAATGACGGACAGGGTATCGGCACTGCGCGATATGCTGTTTGAAAAAATGCCGCAAATAGAGGGCGACCGTGCGCGGCTTTTGACCGAAAGCTACCGCACAACGGAGCACCTGCCCACAATAAAGCGCAGGAGTGCGGCATTTGCGCATATACTCGAAAACATTCCGATAACAATACGCCCGGGGGAGCTTGTCGTGGGCAGTGCAACCATAAGTCCGCGCTCGTGCCAAACGTTTCCCGAGTATTCGTTCGAATGGCTTGAGAAAGAGTTTGACACCGTGGCAACGCGCGCTGCCGACCCGTTTTACATAAGCGAGGAAACAAAGGCCGTTTTGCGCGAGGCGAACAGCTACTGGAAAGGAAAAACCAACAGCGACCTTGCCACAAGCTTTATGGCGCCCGAGGCATTGCGTGCGATAGACCACAATATTTTCACAACGGGAAACTATTTTTACAACGGCGTGGGGCATTTGTGCGTGCAGTACGACAAGGTGCTTAAAATAGGCTACGACGGCATTATCAAGGAGGCGAGGGCGGAGCTTAAAAAGGTTTCGCCCGAGGATGCGGACTATATGGACAGAACAAGCTTTCTCGAGGCTGTTATTGAGAGCTGTGAGGCGGCTTGCACCTATGCGCAAAGATATGCCGATCTTGCCGAGGAGGAGGCAAAATCCGCCGACGAAAAGCGCAGGGCAGAGCTTTTGAAAATTGCGCAAAACTGCCGCCGCGTGCCCCGTTACGGCGCACAAAGCTTTTACGAGGCGTGCCAGGCATTTTGGTTTGTGCAAATGCTTATTCAAACGGAGGGCAGCGGTCATTCCATTTCACCGGGGCGGTTTGACGTGTATATGTACCCGTATTTCAAAAAGGATTACGAAAGCGGCGCAATAACTCTTGACGAGGCGCAAGAGCTTGTCGACTGCCTGTGGATAAAGCTCAACGATTTGAACAAGGTGCGCGACGAGGTGTCGGCACAGGGGTTTGCGGGTTACAGCCTGTTTCAGAATTTAATTGTGGGCGGGCAAACGCCCGACGGACGCGACTCGACGAATATGCTCAGCTTTATATGCCTTAACGCAACGTATCACATACGCTTGCCGCAGCCGTCGATATCGATACGCGTGTGGAACGGCTCGCCCAATGAGCTGCTTATTATGGCGGCACACGTTACGCGCACGGGCGTGGGCTTGCCCGCATATTACAACGACGAGGTTATAATCCCCTCAATGCTTGCCC
>CAZIQC010000221.1:0-2925 GCA_964541335.1 uncultured Oscillospiraceae bacterium | reverse complement strand
AGCTCACGAAAGATTCGGTTATTTGCTTGATGCCTTTCGTTTCGGAACGCCTCCCCACGGCGGTATGGCGTACGGGCTTGACAGAATGGTTATGCTTATGGCAAACAAAGAAAGCATACGCGACGTAATCGCGTTTCCCAAGGTGAAAGACAGCGGCGAGCTTATGATTCAATCGCCCGACGTTGTCGACCGAAAGCAACTCGACGAGCTTGGGCTTAAAATTACCGAGCATACAAAAAAGGATGAAATGTAATGTCCGCTTTAATTAAAGAGGTGCACCCCGAAAGCATTGCGGAAGAAATCGGGCTTGAACCCGGGGACGAAATCACCGCCGTTAACGGCACAAAAATCACGGATGTGCTCGATTATCGCTATCTTATAAACGACGAATACGTTGTTATTACCGTTAAAACGAAGCAAGGCTCGCTTCAAGACGTTGAAATAGAAAAGGACGCATACGAGGATTTGGGCGTGGAGTTTGAAAATTCTCTTATGGACAAAGCACAGCACTGCGCAAACAAGTGTGTATTTTGCTTTATCGACCAGCTTCCGCCCGGTATGCGAAATTCACTTTACTTTAAGGACGATGACACCAGACTTTCGTTTTTCCAGGGAAATTACGTAACGCTTACCAACCTTTCCGATAACGAAATCGACAGGCTTATCAGGCTTCGTATCAGTCCGATAAATATTTCCGTTCATACCACCGACCCGGATTTGAGAGTGCAAATGCTTAAAAATCCGTCCGCCGCAAAAATAATGCGGCATATGAAAAAATTCGCGGATAATCGCATTGAGATGAATTGCCAAATAGTGCTTTGCCCCGGCTTTAACGACGGCGCACAGCTTCAGCGCACCGTTTTCGACCTTTATTCTCTGCGTCCGTTCGTGAAAAGCGTGTCGGTTGTTCCGGTAGGCTTAACCGCACACCGAAACGGGCTGTGCAAGCTTACACCGGTTGACAAGCGGGCGGCTCTCGACGCTTTGGCGCATATTCATTTTTGGCAGGAGCGTTTTCGCGGCGAATGCGGGTGCGGCTTTGTATACGCCGCCGACGAGTTCTATCTTAAGGCGGGGCTTCCCATTCCGTCCGCCGATTCTTACGACGGATATCCCCAGCTTGAAAACGGCGTCGGACTTATTGCCTCCCTGCACGAGGATCTCGACGACGCACTGCGCACCACGGAGCAAGGCGTCACCGCGCACAGCTTTACGGTTGCCACGGGCGAGGCGGCATATGACACGATTTGTCTTGCCGCGGAAAAAATTCATACAAAATACCCGATGATAAGCATAAACGTCGAAAAAATAAAAAACAATTTTTTCGGCGATTCGATTACCGTAGCCGGACTTTTGTGCGGTTGCGACATTGTTTCTCAGCTTCGCGGAAAAAAGCTGGGCGAAAAGCTTATGCTCACAAACGAAATGCTTCGTTGCGAAACAGACGTTTTTTTGGATGATATGACGGTTTCCGATATTGAAAACGCTCTTAACGTTCGCGTACAAGCCATCGGACGCAGCGGATACGAATTTTTGGAAAATTCCATTCATTAAAAGCATAAATCTCATTTAAACAATTAAGAAAGGTGTAAAAAGATGTCAAAGCCTGTTATTGCGATTGTCGGCAGACCCAACGTCGGCAAATCAACGCTTTTTAACAAAATTGCGGGGAAACGTATATCGATTGTCGAGGATACTCCCGGCGTTACACGCGACCGCATATTTGCCGACGGCGAGTGGTGCGGCAGAGAATTTACCCTAATCGATACCGGCGGAATTGAGCCGTATTCGAAAGAAATTATCCCCGAGCAAATGCGCCTTCAGGCACAGCTTGCCATAGATATGGCAAACGTTATAATATTTATGACGGACATACGCGACGGTCTCACCGCCGCCGATCGAGATGTTTGCACTCTTTTGCAAAAAAGCGGCAAGCCGGTTATCCTTACCGTAAACAAAATAGATACTCCCGGAGAGCCTCCGCTTGAATTTTACGAATTTTACAATCTCGGTATCGGCGAGCCGTTTGCCGTATCCTCGCTTCACAAAATGGGCGTTGGGGATATTTTGGACGAGTGTGTAAAGCATTTCCCCGATTTCTCGTCGGAAAAGGAGGACGATTCTCTCAAAATTGCGGTTATCGGCAAGCCCAACGCGGGCAAAAGCTCTCTCATAAATAAAATTTTGGGAGAAAATCGCGTTATAGTGTCGGACATTGCCGGTACAACCCGCGACGCCATCGATACAAAATATGAGCGCGACGGCGTAAAATACACCCTTATCGACACCGCGGGAATACGCCGCAAAGCAAAAGTAACGGACAGTCTGGAGCGTTACAGTGCCGTTCGCTCGATAAGCGCCGTCGAAAGGTGCGACGTTTGTATTCTTATGATTGATGCCTCCGAGGGCATTTCCGAGCAGGACGCGCGCATAGCCGGCTATGCCCACGATGAGGGCAAGGCATCGATTATTTGCGTAAACAAGTGGGATCTTATAGAAAAGGACAACTCAAGTGTAAACAAGTTCACTCAAGAAGTGCGCGACAAGCTCAGCTTTATGACGTATGCTCCCATTCTATTCATTTCCGCGAAAACCGGTCAACGTATCGATAAGATATTTGAGCTGACGGAATACGTTTCAAATCAAAATTCAATGCGCTTGCAAACGGGTGTCTTAAACGATTGCCTGGCAGAGGCGGTAATGCGCGTTCAGCCCCCGTCCGACAAGGGCAAGCGGCTGAAGCTTTATTATATGACGCAGGTCAGCGTAAAGCCGCCCACATTTGTAATTTTCGTCAACGACAGCACGCTTGCACATTTCAGTTATATACGTTATATCGAAAACTGCATACGCGACAGCTTTTCTTTAAACGCAACACCCCTTAAGTTTATTGTCAGGGAAAGGAGCAAGCAAAATGACTAATCT
>CAZIQC010000220.1:0-2931 GCA_964541335.1 uncultured Oscillospiraceae bacterium | reverse complement strand
GTACAGGTTGTTTCCTGGTATGATAACGAAAACTCCTACACAAGCCAGATGGTTCGCACAATCAAATATTTTGCCGAGCTTGCGTAAGCTGTTGCTTGAAATAACGGATGCTGTGGAAAAAATAATTTTCCACAGCATCTTTTTTCGCAAAAGCAAAAAAATTGCTTGCATTTTCGGCAAATATATGTTATCATATTACAGCACAAAAATACGCACACCGTCCGAGTGGCGCCTTGTGTCCTTTGGGATCGGCGTACATATTGACGGCGGTGGAGGTGTTGCCGCCTTGCTTTTGACATGGGCGCGGCGGTAAAAACTAAATAAAACGGAGGTGTATGACATGTCAGTTATTTCTATGAAACAGCTTTTGGAGGCGGGCGTTCATTTCGGTCATCAGACCAGAAGATGGAATCCCAAAATGGCGGAGTATATCTTTACGGAGCGTAACGGTATATACATTATCGACCTTCAAAAAACAGTAAAAAAGATTGAGGAAGCTTACGATTTCATTCGCGAGGTTGCGCAAGACGGCGGCGAGATACTTTTCGTCGGCACAAAGAAGCAGGCTCAGGAAACCATCCGCGAGGAAGCTCAGCGTGTGGGTATGCATTTTGTTGACGCAAGATGGCTCGGCGGTATGCTTACCAACTTTAAAACCATTAAAAAAAGAATTGAAAGACTTGCACAGCTTCACAAGATGGAGGAGGACGGCACATTCGACCTGCTTCCCAAGAAAGAGGTTATCGGTCTTCGCGGAGAGATGGACAAGCTTGAGAAATACCTCGGCGGTATCAAAAATATGAAAAAAGCCCCCGCGGCGATTTTCGTTGTTGACCCCAGAAAAGAAAGAATTGCCATTTCCGAGGCAAAGAAGCTCGATATTCCGATTGTTGCAATAGTTGATACCAACTGCGATCCCGAGGATGTTGACTACGTAATCCCCGGCAACGATGACGCTATCCGTGCGGTTAAGCTTGTTGTTTCAACAATAGCGAACGCCGTTGTCGAAGGACGCGAGGGTAAAGCCGGTGAGGAAGAGTCCGAGGAAGAAATCGACATTACATTGGAATAATTTAACGGGAGGTAGATTTTAATGAACTTTACGGCTCAGGACGTTAAAGAATTGAGAGAAAAAACAGGTTGCGGAATGATGGACTGCAAAAAGGCACTTTCCGCGAGCGACGGCGATATGGAAAAGGCTGTTGAATTTTTGCGCGAGAAAGGACTTGCTTCCGCCGCAAAGAAAGCGGGCAGAATTGCTTCCGAGGGCTTGGTTGACGTTGTTATCGACGGTAACGTGGGCGCGGTTTTGGAGGTAAACAGCGAAACCGACTTCGTTGCGAAGAATGCCGAGTTCCAAACGTTCGTTTCCAACCTTACAAAGCAGATTATTGCGGAAAATCCCGCAGATACGGACGCATTTTTGGCAAGCGCGTATGCCGCAAATCCGGCACAAACCGTTAAGGACGCGCTTAACGAAAAAATCGCCACAATAGGCGAAAATATGAACATTCGTCGCTTCGGTCGTTTTGAGGGTACGCTTGTGGGCTACGTTCACGGCGGCGGAAGAATCGGCGTTTTGGTTAAGTTTAACCTGGGTGATGCCTCCAAGGCGGAGACCGATGAGTTTAAGGCTTATGCCAAGGATATTGCAATGCAGGTTGCGGCTGCATATCCTCAGTATACAACACCCGCTGACGTTCCCGCGGAGGTGCTCGATAAGGAGAAGGAAATTCTTACCGCGCAAGCCGTTAACGAGGGTAAGCCCGCGGCAATTGCCGAAAAAATGGTTGCCGGCAGAATTAAGAAATACTACAAGGAATTTTGCCTGGTTGAACAGCCGTTCATCAAGGATCCCGATAAGAGCGTAACGGCTTACACCGACGAGATTGCAAAGGCTCTCGGCACAAGCATCGAAATCGTTGATTACATTCGTCTTGAAAAGGGCGAGGGACTTGAAAAGAAAGAAGAAAACTTCGCCGACGAAGTTGCTTCGATGATTAAATAATTAAATATTTCTGCCACCGGGTAGGAATGCGAAAGCATTCGTGCACACATCGTTAGGTCTTTGAAGATGTGTGTGCGAATGCTTTTTTGTATGATGGGAGGATTTATGAAATTTTTTGAGAAAAAAATCGGTTTGTTTTCGGCATTTGAGTATACACTGTGGGCTGTATCACTTGCGGCGACAACCGCTTCGCACATTATATGCGGCGGGCAATCGCTTACGCTTGCGGCGTCCCTAATAGGAGTAACATCGCTCATATTCAACGCAAAGGGCTACCCCGCGGGACAGCTTATGATGGTGCTTTTCAGCCTGTTGTACGGAATAATATCGTACTCGTTTTCGTATTACGGAGAAATGATGACCTATCTTTTTATGACAATGCCAATGGCAATATCCGCCTTTACTTCCTGGGTAAAAAACCCGTATCAAAAAGGAAGCTCGCAAGTGCGCGCCGCACAGGTAAAAAAAAGCGAGCTTCGCTTTATGTTCGCGGCGGCGTGCGTTGTCACATTTATATTTTTCTTCATATTGCGTTATTTTAACACCGCCAATCTTTTTTTCAGCACGCTTTCGGTTACAACAAGCTTTGTTGCGGTATATCTTACTTACAAGCGCAGTCCGCTTTATGCACTCGGCTATGCGGCAAATGACGTTGTTTTGATAATTTTGTGGACGCTCGCAAGCGTGGAGGATATAAGCTTTTGCAGTGTTGTTGTGTGCTTTACGGTTTTTCTTATAAACGACCTTTACGGCTTTTTTGCCTGGGAAAAAATGAAAAAATCTCAAGAGAGCGGCACACAAAAAGGGCTGTAAGCACCGCCGCTTTCAGCCCCACCCGTTCGAAAATTTCCCCGTAATGCTTCAATAAGGGGCTGTGCCCCGTCATTTTGGCGTTTCGGCAGTGAAAAAAGCAAGCTGTCACC
>CAZIQC010000219.1:0-2936 GCA_964541335.1 uncultured Oscillospiraceae bacterium | reverse complement strand
ATTTTATCACCGCTTCGAAAAGCTTTTTTCTTTTAAATTCGGACGAAAGCTCTATTTCCTCCGCTATTGTTTTCGGTTTTAAAACATATCCCACAAATACCGATGTAAGCAAAGCAACCACAGGCATCATAACGCTGTTGCTTATAAAATCGAAAAAGTCCAAAAACTGCATTCCGATTATCTTTACATTGCCGAGCACGCCGTACCCGAGGGTGGACAGCATACCCAGTGCAACCGATATTGCAAATACGATTAAGCACGATATTATTCTGTTTATTTTAAATTTGTCGCAAATAATCGACACAACCGTTTCCATAAGCGATATCGATGACGTAAGCGCGGCAAAAAGCACCAGCACGAAGAACGCCGCCCCCACAATCGTTCCCGCGGGCATACTTTCGAATACTTTGGGCATTGTTATAAACATCAGCGACGGTCCTTTGCCGAGAGCTTCGGGATTTCCGCCGGAAAAGGCAAACACCGCAGGAATAATCATCATACCCGCCAAAAATGCAATGCCCGTATCAAAAAGCTCGATTTGCTTTACCGACGCTTCAAGGTCAACGTCTTTTTTCATATACGAGCCGTAAGTAATCATTATACCCATCGATAACGACATTGAGTAAAACATTTGTCCCATCGCCGCAAGCACCGTTGTAATCGAAAACTTGCCGAAATCGGGCAAAATATAATACAGCACGCCCGCACCCGCCCCGGGCGCTGTGGCGGAATATATCGCTATAACAAACGACAGCAAAACCAAAATCGGCATCATTATCTTGCTTACGCTTTCAATTCCTTTTTCCACGCCGCACATAACGACAACGGTTGTTATAATCAAAAACAGCAAAAACCAAAATATCGGCGGATATGTGTCGGATATAAAGTGCGTAAAATACTCATCCCTTGCGGCATTTTGTACATCACCGCTCAAAAAAGCCCACATATATTTCATTACCCAGCCGCCTATTACGGAATAATACGGCAAAATAATTGCAGGTACGATTGACGCAATATATCCTATAAATCCGTATTTTTTATCCAATGCGCGAAATGCTCCCACGGCGCTTAAGCCTGTTTTTCGTCCGATGGCAATTTCCGCCGCCATCAGGCTGAACCCGAACGTAAGTGCAAGCAAAACATACACCAGCAAAAATATTCCGCCGCCGTATTTTGCCGCCAAATAAGGGAAACGCCAGATATTTCCCAAGCCGACGGCAGACCCCGCCGCCGCAAGCACAAAGCCTATCTTTCCGGTGAAGCTGCTTCTGTTATCATTTGTCATTTTGTTTCCTCCGTTTAAATTTATTTTTTTTATTTTACTTTATATAATTTTCCGCGTTTTCCGAAAGCATTGCCTTTATAAATTCGGCAAAGGCTTCAATATCTTTTTTTGAAACCGTTTCGCACGGTGTGTCCTTGTATCTTACGGGTAACGCAAGCACGCCCTTTACATCGACCTCGGCACTTGCCCCCGTCGATGTATTGAAGCTGTCGCCGTAATCAAGTGCTTCGATTGCGTAACGAATATTGTTTTTTTTCGCACAGGAAAGCATAAATTCTCGTGCATACGGATGAATTATATACGAGTTGTCCTTTATTCTTATAATCGGTCCGCTGTGCAGTGCCGCCGTGTTTGTCGCATTTTGGGGGACATCGGTTGCGCGTGTTGCCGTCAGTGCGATAAGCAAATTGGGCTTTAACGCGTACGCCGCCGTGCGCAAGCCGCGGTGTCCGACCTCGGATTGCACGGTAAACACCGCACAAATATCGTTATCCGTATCGGCAAGCGCCGCCTCTTCAAGCGCTGATATCAAGGCGCGGCATACGGCGCGGCTGTGAAGTGCGGGTGAGCTTATACATTCTCCCATATCAATAAATTGCCCGCTTATTGCCGCAATATCTCCTATGCTTATCTTTTTTTCCGCCTCGGCGCGGGATTTACAGCCTATGTCAATAAACATTTTGTCGTTTTCACATCGGCGGTCGTCGTCCTTTTCGCGGCATATTACACCCAAAGTACCGTTCGCAAAGCACACACATCCGCCGAAAAAGCATTGCGGCTCGATTTTGCCAACCGTTACAAAGCGCAAAAAGCCCTCGTCCGTTATATAGATAACCATAAGCCCCGCCTCGTCCATCGGCGCGGTCAGCATTATGCGTTTTCCCTTACCCTTTTTGCGGCAAACAATGTTGCCCAAAGCGTCGGTCGATATTTCGAACGCGGTGTGCGCAAGTCGCGCCTTTATGACATCTCGCACCTTTTCTTCTCTTCCGCACGGTGCGGGCGTTTGCGCAAGCTTTTTTGTCAATTCCACTGCAATTCACTTCCCTCAATATTTTTCAGCAATTCTTTTGCCAGGCGATATACGCTTTTTGCGTCGTCGGTGTGCATAACGCCGATTGGCGAATGAATATATCTGCACGGCACGGCAAGCACCGCCGTTTTTGTTCCGCCGCCGCTGTAGGCTATTGCTCCGGCATCAGTTCCGCCCCTGTCGGTGCGCTTTATCTGCAAGGGAATATCGTTTACCTCGGCAAGCTTCTTTATGTGATTGAAAAGCCCCTCGTCCGATACAGCGGCACCGTCAATTGCGGTCATCACGGCACCTCCGCCGGGCGTTGTTACGTGTGCCGCGCGATCCTCGTTTAACGTGTCGGCGCACGTTGTTCCCTCGATAACAACCGCCAAATCGGGGCAAATATTGTATGCCGCACAGCGTGCGCCACGCAATCCGACCTCTTCTTGCACGGTAAACACAAAATAAACGTCGCTTTCGTAGTCTTCTTTCAAAAGTTCAAGCAATATTGCACAGCCCACACGGTCATCAAGAGCCTTGCTCTTCACAAATCCGTTTTCAAGCTCGGTAAATTTTCCGTCAAAAACGGCATAATCCCCCACCTTGACGACAGTTTCCGCCTCTTCCTTTGAAAAA
>CAZIQC010000218.1:0-2941 GCA_964541335.1 uncultured Oscillospiraceae bacterium | reverse complement strand
CGGCAGTGTGCGCGGCATTATAAACGGAATAAACTATAACGCGTGGAATCCCGCCACGGACGAATTCTTGCCGAAAAATTACGACGCAAGAAGCGTTGTTTCCGCAAAGAAGATAAATAAAACGGAGCTTCAAAAGGAGCTTGGACTTGAGCAAAACGACGGCAAGTTCCTCGTGGGAATGGTAACGCGCCTTACGGGGCAAAAAGGGCTTGACCTTGTGGAATGTGTTATGGACAGTATTTTCGAGCGCGGCGATATTCAAATGGTAATTCTCGGCACGGGCGAGAGCCTGTTCGAAAATATGCTTCGCCATTTCGAATGGAAATACAAGGGCGCGCTTTCGTCCGTAATAAAATTCGACAACGGCTTAAGCCACCGCATTTATGCCGCAAGCGACGCGTTTTTGATGCCGTCGCTGTTTGAGCCGTGCGGGCTTAGTCAAATGATTTCAATGCGTTACGGCACGCTTCCCATAGTTCGCGAAACGGGCGGTTTGCGTGACAGCGTACAGCCCTATAACGAATACGAGAACACCGGCACGGGCTTCAGCTTTGCGAATTACAATGCGCACGAAATGTTGGGAATACTCAACTATGCTAAAAATACGTGGTATAACAACCCGAAATCGTGGCAAGCTATGGTCAAAAGAGCAATGAAAGCCGATTTTTCGTGGAAAAATTCGGCAAAAGAATATATTGAACTTTATAAGTCGTTATAGTATAATATCTTGTATAATGCCCTACGGCATTTATACGGGCGGCTTATAAACCGCGAATTTTGATAAATTGCACGGTGTGAAAGGGCTTTTGCCGAATTTGCAACGGTAAAGGTCCTTTTGCCCGTTTAATAAGGAGTGTTTTTATTGGCAACGAAAAAAAACGAGTTGACGCCTCGTCAGCAGCAAATTAAGGATGAAATAATCGGCAAGCTTAACCGCCACTACGGCAGAACGCTTGACGATGCGACGAAAGCGCACATCTATAAGGCAACCGCACTTACCGTGCGCGACAGAATGATGGAGCGCTGGACGGCGTATCGCCGCCAACAGCGCACGGCTCACAGAAAAGAGCTGTTCTATCTGTCGTTTGAATTTTTGATGGGACGCTCTCTTGGCAACAATCTGCTTAATTCCGGTCTTACGGACGATTATGACAAGGTTTTGCGCACAATGGGGTGCAGTCTTGAGGAAATATCCTCTCAGGAAAAGGATGCGGGCTTGGGCAACGGCGGCTTGGGCAGACTGGCGGCGTGCTTCCTCGATTCGTTGGCAACGCTGGAGCTTCCGTCGTTCGGTTGCTCCATAAGATACGAATACGGACTTTTCCGCCAAAAAATTGTGGACGGCGAGCAGGTTGAAACCCCCGACGATTGGCTCAGCGACGGAAGCGTGTGGGAAATTCCGCGTCCCGAGGAGCGCGTTACGGTGCGCTTCGGCGGAGAAGTCGAAACACAAATGACCGAAAACGGAATGAAGGTTAATTACAAAAATACAACAAATGTTGTGGGTATTCCTTACGATGTGCCGATTGTCGGCTATAATGCAAAAATCGTAAACACACTGCGCCTGTGGTCGGCAAGAGCCGAAAAAGACCTCGATATGTCGAGCTTTGCCGGCGGTGACTATTTGCGCGCCGTTGAGGAAAAAGCACTTGCCGAGGTGTTGAGCAAGGTTCTTTATCCCGAGGATAACCACCGCGAGGGAAAGGCACTTCGCCTCAGACAGCAGTATTTCTTTGTGTCGTGTACAATACAGTGGATTATAGCGCGCTTCAAGCGCCACCACGGCGGTATGGATTTGGAGCGCTTGCCCGAATTTGTGGCAATTCACATAAACGACACCCATCCCGCAATTGCCATTCCCGAGCTTATGCGCGTGCTTATGGACGAGGAGGGCTTCGGCTGGGAGCAGGCGTGGGATATTGTTTGCCGTGTGTTTGCGTACACCAACCACACCATTTTGGCGGAAGCACTCGAAAAATGGCCGATGGATATGTTTAAGCAGCTTCTTCCCAGAATTTATATGATTGTCGACGAAATGAACCGCCGCCTTGTTGAGGATCTTCACGCGCGCTACGGCGACGACTGGGGCAAAATAAACTATATGTCGATAATCGCTTACGACTATATAAATATGGCAAATATGTGCCTGGCAACCTGTCACAAGGTAAACGGCGTGTCGGGCTTGCATACCGATATTTTGAAAAACGATGTTTTCCGAGATTACAACAATCTTACGCCGGATAAGTTTGTGTCGATTACAAACGGTATAACCTACCGCAGATGGCTGAGATTGGCAAATCCCGAGCTGAGCGCACTCATAACGTCGAAAATCGGCGACAAGTGGGTAAAGGACGTAAAGCTTCTCGAAAAGCTTCTTCCCCTTGCGGACGATGCGGCTTTTCGCGCGGAATTTCGCCGTGTAAAGCTTGAGAAGAAGAAGGCTCTCGCAAAATATATAAAGGAAAACAACGGCATTGAGGTCGACCCCGAAAGCATATTCGACGTGCAGGTAAAAAGACTGCACGAGTACAAGCGGCAACTTTTGAACGTGCTTCATATTCTTTATCTTTACGACAAGCTTAAGTCAGACCCTACATTCGACATTCACCCGCATACATTTATTTTCGGTGCGAAGGCCTCGCCCGGATATACGCGTGCAAAGCTTATAATAAAGCTTATAAACGACGTTGCGGAGCTTGTAAACAACGACCCGCGCGTAAATACGAAAATCAAGGTTGTGTTTATTGAAAACTACGGCGTAAGCCTTGCCCAAAAGATTATTCCCGCCGCGGAAATAAGCGAACAGATTTCCACCGCGGGCAAGGAAGCGAGCGGTACCGGAAATATGAAATTTATGGCAAACGGCGCGCTTACCGTGGGCACGCTTGACGGCGCAAACGTTGAAATGCTCGAATGTGTCGGAAGTGACAACATCTTCATC
>CAZIQC010000217.1:0-2942 GCA_964541335.1 uncultured Oscillospiraceae bacterium | reverse complement strand
CGCAGCCGAGCTTTTCGCCTATATCGTACGCAAGAGAGCGAATATACGTCCCCTTACTGCAATGAACCGATATTTTCACCTCGGGAAGCTTTATGTCGAGCACATCTATCGAATAAATTGTGATTTTTCTTTTTTCTCTTTCTATTTCCATTCCGCGGCGCGCCAAACGGTAAAGCCTTTCACCGCCGACGGATATTGCACTGTACATAGGCGGAAGCTGTAGTATTTCGCCCGCAAATTCCGCTACAGCGGAGCGCACGGCAGCCTCGCTTACATCAACGGGGCGCGTGTCGGTAACGGTGCCGGTTGTGTCGTAGGTATCGGTAACGGTGCCGAGAAGAACCGTGGCGACATACCGCTTGTCATCAAGCATTAAAAAATCGGCCGCACGCGTGGCATTGCCCGCAAGCAGCGGCAAAACGCCGCTCGCGGCAGGGTCGAGCGTTCCCGTGTGACCGATTTTTTTCATATTGAGAGCACGGCGTGCCATACTTACGCATTTGTGCGAGGAACAGCCCGTCGGCTTATCCAGTATTATAATTCCGTTATATTCGTTCATAGCTTTAAAAGCTCCTTAACAAGCATTTGCTCCGCGGTGCGTATATCCGTTTCAAAGGTGCAACCGGCAGCGCGACTGTGACCGCCGCCGCCGAAAAGCCGCGCAACCGGCTCAATGTTTCGATCACCGGTTGCACGCAGGCTTGCGCGCACGGTGCCGTCTTCCCTGTCGGACAAAAACACGGAAATTTCCACGCCGTCAATTTGGCGCGGAAGCTGTGCCAATCCCTCCGTATCGGATTTTGACGCGCCGAAATGCTTTAAATCGTCGGCGGTAATCATTGCGGTGCAAATTTTGCCATCTCCGTAAAGAGTGAGCGACTCTATCGCCCGCGCGCGAAGCTTCATTTGCGGGAGAGTATCTCTTTCATACAGCATTGCGGAAAGATACGCCGTGTCGATACCCGTATCATACAGCTCGGCGAGAATTTCATAGGTGCGGCGATTTACCCCCGCATAACGAAAGGCGCCGGTGTCGGACGACATCGCCAAATACAGATATTCCGCAATTCTTTTGGTTATCGTTGCTTTTGCCGTGCGAAGAAGCTCGTAGATAAGCTCGCCCGTACAGCAACGCTCTTTTTCGACGTAGGACATTTTGGCAAACGCGGTGCGCTGAATGTGGTGGTCGATACATACTGTATCTCTTGCCGCACAAAAGAAGTTTGCCCACAGCCCCATACGCGCCGCCTCGCCCACGTCTATCGCACAGCATACGTCATAATCGGGCGAAAAGCCGTTGCGGTAGGGGATAACGTCACTTTCCATAAACGAAAGATAATGAGAAAGTGCCTCCTCGGTGAAGATATCGCATTGTACACCCGCCGCGCGCAATGCCGCACGCAGAGCAAAAGCACTGCCGATACAGTCCCAATCGGGATTTTTATGCACAAAAAGAGCCACGCTTTCACTTGTGAAAAGATGAGATGCAATTTGCTTTAGCATAGCGGTCCTCCGTAAAAATCAATTCTCGGAAATGTCGCGAAGCAGTGCGTTTATATGTGCGCCGTATTCGATGGAGGTGTCTTCAACGAATACAAACTCGGGTACACAGCGCAAATCCATACGCCCGCCTATCTCGCGGCGAATGTAGCCCGCCGCGCTTTTCAGCGCGGCAAGGGCGTTTTTCTTTTCCTCGGCAGAACCCATAACGCTTATATATGCCTTTGCATAGCGCAAATCGTTTGTTACGGTTACGCTTACAACGCTTGTCATAAGCGGCACGCGCGGGTCCTTGAGCGTGCGCAAAACCGCGCTTAATTCCTTTTTCATTTCTTCCGAAATGCGATCGGTTCGTTTAAAAGCCATTTATTTAACCTCTTCCATTACGAAACATTCGACATTGTCGCCCTCTTTTATATCATTAAAGCGAACAAAGCCCATTCCGCACTCGTAGCCGCTGTTTACCTCTTTTACGTCGTCCTTGAAGCGGCGCAACGAATCCAGCTCGCCCTCGTGAATAACGATACCGTCGCGCACAATTCTTACGCCGCACGAGCGCACGATTTTACCGTCCGTTACATAACAGCCGCCGATTGTGCCGACACCGCTGACCTTAAAGGTTTGCCTTATTTCCGCGTGACCGATAACCTTTTCGCGGAAGGTCGGGGCAAGCATACCTTTCATTGCCGCCTCTATTTCTTCGATAGCCTCGTATATTACGCGATACATACGCAAATCAACCTTGTTAAGCTCCGCCGCGCTTCTGCCGCCGGCATCGGGCCGTACATTAAAGCCGACAATGATTGCGTTCGAAGCGGAAGCAAGCGTAACATCGCTTTCGGTTATCGCTCCCACGCCGCCGTGGATTACGCGCACGCGCACCTCGTCGTTCGAAAGCTTTTCCAAGCTTTGGCGCACAGCCTCCACACTGCCCTGTACATCCGCCTTGACGATAATGTTAAGGTCTTTAACCTCGCCCTCTTGTATTTTGCTGAACAGGTCTTCAAGGTTTACGCGCTGTGTTGCCTTAACGGCCTCGTCCTTTATTTTTTGCTTTCTTGCTTCAACCACGTGGCGCGCCGCGCGCTCGTCCTTAACCGCGTAGAAAACGTCGCCGCCGTCGGGAGTTTCGCTTAAACCGACTATTTCGACGGGGGTGGAGGGCTTTGCCTCCTTAAGCTTTTTGCCGCGTTCGTCAGTCATTGCGCGCACTCTGCCTACGGCAGTGCCGGCAACGATTATATCGCCGGATTTAAGCGTGCCGTTTTGCACGAGCACCGTTGCAACGGGACCGCGCCCCTTGTCAAGCTTGGCTTCTATAACCGTACCCTTTGCAAGGCGGTTGGGGTTTGCCTTCAATTCCTTCATTTCGGCGGTAAGAAGCACCATTTCAAGAAGCTGATCAATGTTTTTATGCTGTTTTGCGCTTATTTCCACGCAGA
>CAZIQC010000216.1:0-2947 GCA_964541335.1 uncultured Oscillospiraceae bacterium | reverse complement strand
ACGTTATCATTGTTATGAACCGCGGTCGCATAGAAGAGCAGGGCACGCATTCGGCTCTTATGGCGCAAGGCGGCTTTTACAAAAAGCTGTATAACAGCCAATTCGTGCAAAATTAGGTGCGATTTCGTATCAAAAATTTTTTGACAAATGTATTCGTCTGTGATATAATCTGAAAAAAGGGGTTGACGCACCGTGACCGAAAGCGTAAAATCGATCATATCATATCATATCATATCATATCATATCATATCATAGGCGTATTCTGCCCTTTTTTAAATACTTTGTCCGTGCGACTTAATTTATAACACGCTTACCTATGCGATTTGCGCATAGGCGGGCGTGTTTTATTTTATTTAAAATTTCGGGAGGCTTAACCAATGAACATTAAACAACTGCTTAAAAAAGCGTCTGCGGTGTTGCTTTCGGCAATGCTTGCGGTGCAAATGTGCGCCCTTTGCGTATCGGCGCAAGACACCATCACAATCGCGCTTGACGACGACGGGCAACCCAACGCCGAAAGCGGCACGGGCTGGACTTTTGACAAAAGCGCCGAAAGCTCCGACGAATGGAAGCTTGTGCTTGATAAAGACTATTCCTTTACCGTTGACGGCGAGTGCAACGTTTTGGTGGAAAATTGCGGCACAATCGTCGGCGGCACATATAATAAGGAAGTAATCAACAGCCGCTACACCGTTATCGACGGCGGCGTGTTTAACGGCGGCGTTGTAAAAAAAGTCGAAAGCACAATCAACGACGCCGCATTCCCCTTGGCGTTCGACCTTGGCGGCGGCACTTGGAAAGACGGATACACCGCCCCCGCAACCTACAGCTTCAAAACGGGGTGCACCCTGCCCGCGGGCGAAAATATTTTAAAAGACGGCTACACCTTTGACGGGTGGTATGCCTACTCGGATTTAAGCGGCGAGCCGCAAACCGAAACGGGCACGGGTAAAATAAACAAAATCACCTTTTACGCAAGGTTTGCCAAAGGTCCCTCCACGTGGGAGGCTGTGGGCAAGCAAGCCGTAACCCCCACCGACTACTCTCTTGATAGCGGCGGCAACTGCACCGTTTACACCGCGGCGGGTCTTGCAAAAATCGCAACCCTTGTCAACGGCGGGGAAGAGGATTTCTATAATAAAACCGTAACCCTTGCAAACGACATTGACCTTAATGACGGCGGCGTTTTCGAATACGGCGAAAGCACCGTAACGGATCGCAACAGCTGGCTTCCCATAGACGGCTTTTGGGGAACGTTCGACGGAAACGGTCATAAAATATCCAATCTCTACATATCGTCAATGCGCACGCGCGGCGGACTTTTCGGCACTAATTACGCCAAAATAAAAAATCTTGAAATCGCAAGCGGAAAAATTACGCTTAATATGACATCCGCCTCTGCGTCGTACTATGCGGGCGGTATTTGCGCAAGCACGATGGGCACGATAAAAAATTGCGTAAACAGAGCTGCCGTATCATCAACGGGCACGGCGGCAAGCACCGCGGCAATCGGCGGCATTGTCGGAATTACGGGCACGTATTCGCCCTATGAAGAAGCAATAACCGAAAGCTGCGCAAATTACGGCACCGTAACCGCGGGCGGCACAGCCGACGACGGAATATCCTGCGGCGGCATAGTGGGCTATTTATCCGGCGGTAATTACGGTAACAGAAAAGTGTTTGTAACCGGCTGTACAAACCGTGGTACTGTCACCGCCGACACACAAGCCTTCGGCGAGTGGGCGGGCGGCATCGCGGGAAAGACATATAGCAATCCGTCAAGATACGTATATATTATAAATTGCGGAAATTACGCAAACGTAAAAGGAAATATCGCGGGCGGCATTACGGGAATGAATTCAAGCGGAACGAATAATGCCGAAATCGGCAATAATTTTAATATGGGTAACATAACCGCGGCGAAATACGCGGGCGGCATAGCGGGGTCAAACAGCTCGTCGAAAGCCGCATTGCAAAACTGCTACAATGCGGGAAGCGTCATCGGCGGCGAAAGAAGCGGCGGAGTTGTCGGAAACATACCGTCCTACGGCTCGGTGATGAATTGTTACTTTAAAAGCACTGCGGCGGAAAATGTATACGGCGGCACAATAGGAAAAAACGTTAAGATTGAAAACTGTGCCGCATTTTCGGCAAGCGACGGCGCACACACCCTTGCCACCCCCGTTTTCGAAACAACGGATTTGCTCACCGCGCTGAGCACTTGGGTAACCGCGCAAAATTCGACCGATTACCTCCCCTGGATTGCCGACACCCAAAACGAAAACTACCCCATCCTTCGCGAAAAAACAAAGGTCACAATCTCGGTTTCGGCGGCAAGCACCGCGGCGATAACCGTTTCGTTAAGCGAAGCCTTGCCAAGCCTTACCCTGCAAAGCTTTGCCGTAACCGATAAAAACGGCGCGGTCACCCTTTCGGACGTAACCGCCGCCCGGGATAACAAAAGCTACACCCTGGCGGGCACGTTTGTTGCGGGCGAGGAATACACCGTTGCGGTAAGCCTTGCAAGTGCAACGCACGAAATAGCAAACAGCCCCCTTTCGGTAACAATCCCCGCGCCCGCGGCCTCGGGTGGCGGCACGGCGCGTTGTACCGTCAGGTTTAACACAAACGGCGCGGGAACGATTGCGGGGCAAACCGTAAGGAAAAATAATGTAATAACCGAGCCGAAATCCCCCGCCAAAGACGGCTTCACCTTCGGCGGCTGGTATACCGACGCCGATTGCACGGCGGAGTACGACTTTTCCTCAAAAGTAACGAAAAGCTTTACCCTTTACGCAAAATGGCTTGAGGACGAAGCCCCGTCCGACGATGAAGACGATACCCCTACCGAGGATAAGGATAATAAAACGGACGGAGATACTCCCACAGGCAACGCGTGGCAAAACCCGTTTGCCGATGTTTCCGCAAACGATTGGTATTACGATTA
>CAZIQC010000215.1:0-2957 GCA_964541335.1 uncultured Oscillospiraceae bacterium | reverse complement strand
GGGAGCCAAAAGGCGCATAAAAAAGCCCTCCTTGCCTAAAGGAGGGTGGCACGCGAACGCGTGACGGGAGGATTTTTTGGGGGAAAAGGACATTAAATCAGTATTTACTTAAGGGGCGCAGGTAATTTCTGCGCTGCCGCTTGCTCGGCGCAATTATTGCTTTTTGTCGGCAAGACATTGCCGAGATTTAAAATTATCAGCATACGGAGGAGATTTAATGGTTAATCCTTTTGAAATATTGGAAACCGTAAATATGATAGATAACGAGCATTTGGATATACGCACGATAACGATGGGTATTTCCTTGCTTGATTGCATAAGCCAAAATTCGGACAAGGGCGCGCAAATGGTTTACGACAAGGTTATGCGTTTGGCACAAAATCTTGTTCCCGTGGGAGAAAAGCTTGAAAGCGAGCTGGGAATACCGATTATCAACAAAAGAATTTCCGTAACGCCGATTTCCATTGTCGCTCAGGCGTGCGGAGATTATGTTAAATTTGCGAAAGCTCTCGATCGTGCGGCAAAGGACACGGGTGTGAATTTCATCGGCGGATACAGCGCGCTTGTGCCGAAGGGATATACAAAGGGCGAGTATGAGTTTATAGAATCTATTCCCGAGGCATTGTGTTCAACGGAGAGAATATGCTCAAGCGTAAACGTCGGTTCGACAAAGGCGGGCATATCGATGGACGCGGTTGCGCATATGGGGCGTATAATAAAAAAGACGGCGGAGCAATCGGCGGAGCGTGACGGCTTTGCCTGTGCAAAGCTTGTTGTGTTTGCAAATGCGGTTGAGGATAACCCGTTTATGGCGGGAGCTTTTCACGGAACGGGTGAGGGAGAATGTGTCATAAACGTGGGTGTAAGCGGTCCGGGAGTTGTAAAAAAAGCGCTTGAAAAAGTAAAAGGCGCGGATTTCGGAACGGTTGCCGACACGATAAAGAAAACGGCATTTAAAATAACGCGTATGGGTCAGCTTGTTGCAACGGAAGCGGCAAAGCGGCTTGACGCGCAGTTCGGCATTGTTGATTTGTCGCTTGCGCCGACACCCGCAATCGGTGACAGCGTGGCGCATATTTTGGAGGAAATGGGTCTTGAAAAATGCGGCGCACCGGGAACAACGGCGGCACTTGCTCTTTTAAACGATGCCGTAAAAAAAGGCGGCGTTATGGCGTCATCTTACGTCGGCGGCTTGAGCGGCGCGTTTATTCCCGTAAGCGAAGACGCGGGAATGATTGACGCTGTTCGTTGCGGGGCGTTGTCGCTTGAAAAGCTTGAAGCTATGACTTGCGTTTGCTCCGTAGGGATTGATATGGTTGTTGTTCCGGGAGAAACAAGCGCGGAAACAATATCCGGCATACTGGCGGATGAGGTATCAATCGGCGTTATAAACACGAAAACCACCGCACTGCGAATAATCCCGGCTCCCGGAAAAAAGGTGGGCGATACGGTGGAATTCGGCGGACTTTTGGGAAGCGGTCCCGTAATGAATGTAAATAAATTCGGTTGCGGCGAATTTATAGCGCGCGGCGGCAGAATTCCCGCCCCGATGCACAGTCTTAAAAACTAAAAAAATGCGTAAGGTAAAAATGACATTTTACCTTACGCATTTTTTGAGGCGATTATTTTTTGTTGCGTGAAAAAACGGCTTTAATTCCGCCCTTGTCGGCAATTGCCAAAAATAAATCGGCAGGGGCTTTTACACCGTTTTTTTCAAGCTCGCGATTTAGCCAGATTGCGGTTTTGCCAATGGCGTTGAGCATACGGGAATTTACTCTTCCGTCAATAACGACAGGCACGCAAACGGTTGTCTGCTGCGGAGAAAGCGCGACATCACACGGCGTCAGCGGACGGTATTTTTCGTACGGAAGAAAGCTCACGGTTCCGTTTTCTTCCATAATGGCACTGCGAAGCTGAGATATGTCGTAATAACCGGCAATGCGTGCCAGCATTAAAAACTCGTTTAAATCTATTCGCGCGCGCCGCATGGCACTCGGGTTAAATTCGCCCTTGTCCATAAGTATTATCGGCGAGCCGGCAAGAATTTTTCTCATACGAACGCTTTTTTGTGTAATTACGGCGATTAACACCGATAAAGCGGCGTATACCGCCATTGCAACAATTCCGCGAAGCGGATTTCGGTCGAGATTTGTTGCCATTTCGGCGGCTATCGAACCGATTGTGATACCGTTTACATAATCAAACATATTCATCTGCGAAATTTGCTTTTCGCCCATAAGCTTTATAAGAACAAAAAGAACAACAGCGGAAAGCAACGAATAAAAAAACACTTTAAGAAGCATACAAACCCCTCCCGATGTGTAGTATTTCTTGCGCCGAGCTTTTTATTCGCAATTAAGAATTATTTACCGAGATGCACATTTTTAAGAGAATGGGATAATGAAGAAAAAACGGCTGCATTGTTTTTATGTTTTAAAATCCGTGCGGTAATCCGAAAATGCTTGACAATGCCCTCGCGCTTTGGTATAATCAACTCGTGAATGTTGCCCGTGACTGACGGCTTGTGCAGATTACTGCAAGGGAGCGGGTGTACTGTGAAGCATTTCGCTTCGGCCGACCGTCTGGGCGCACATAAGCAATTGGCTTAAGTGTGCCCTTTTATATTTTTTTAGGAGGATTTATCGTGAAAAAAATTGCCGTTGTAATGGGAAGCGACAGCGACCTTCCCGTAGCGCGCGCCGCCGCGCAAATATTGGAGGAGCTTGAAATCAAATACGAAATGTATGTATATTCCGCACACCGCACGCCCGATGAGGCAATTTGCTTTGCAAAATCGGCGGAGGAAAACGACTTTGCCGCGGTTATAGCAATAGCCGGAATGGCAGCGCATTTGGCGGGAGTTATTGCGGCAAATACCGTTTTGCCGGTTATAGGCGTGCCGTGTGCCTCGCAAAATTCAAACGGGCTTGATGCTCTTTTGTCCACGGTGCAAATGC
>CAZIQC010000214.1:0-2996 GCA_964541335.1 uncultured Oscillospiraceae bacterium | reverse complement strand
ATAATGCCCCTCGCGAGCTTTGTTAAGCATATCCTTTGCCGATACCAACATTAAAAATTCCTCCCTGTATTTTCATTACTCTTATTATCGCATAAATTTGGAAATAAATCAATATATTTAAAATAAAAGAGGTGAATTTTTTGAAAAAAACGTGCGGATTTTTTTCGGCTTGCGGCAAAAAAGGCGTTTTTTTGCCGCTTTTTGCCTATGCCGCCATGCTTTTTTTTACCGCCGCCGTATGTATAAGCGTTTCGGGAACGATTTCCTATCTTCCGTGCGGGGAGCTTTTGTGCGGCACACTGCCCCTTGAAACGGATTTTTCGCATTACGGGGTATTCCCCCTGATAAGCCTTGACGGGTCGACCGCCGCCGATACGGCATCGCCGCAAAAGCAAAGAAACGCAAAAACCGCAAAGGTTGAAAAAGCCCCCGTCGCCGAGCCGGTTACGGTGCAAAAAACAAGCATTGCCGCCGTTTCGAGTGCCGATTTGCCGTCGATAAATTCTTCGGCAAATTACACGCCCTCAAAAAGCGATTACACAAAGCCCGTTTCCTTTTCTTTAACGGACAGTGCCGTTCTCATTTTGCACACGCACGCCACCGAAAGCTACACCCCGTCCGGAAAATATCCGTACACGCCGACGGACACCGACCGCACCACCGACAACCGATTTAACGTTGTGCGCGTGGGCGAAGAGGTTGCCGCCGTTCTTCGAAAAAACGGAATAACCGTTTATCACGACAAAAGTCAAAACGATTATCCCGGATATAACAAAAGCTATTCAAGAAGCTGTGCCGCGGCAACGGCGTGGCTGAAAAAGGATTCCTCCGTTAAAATTATTTTGGACATTCACCGCGACGCACTGCAAACCTCCGACGGAAAAAAGCTTGCCCGCACAAGCGAAATAAACGGCGAGCGCGTTGCACAGATAATGCTTGTTGCGGGCAGTAACCTGTCCGGGCTTAAGCACGATTCTTGGCGCGACAATCTTTCCTTTGCGTATGCGCTCCAAAAGCACACGCAGGAGCTTTACCCCACGCTTTTCAGACCGATAAATTTTCGCAGTCAACGCTTTAATCAGCATTTGGCCCCCGCGGCGATAATTGCGGAGGTTGGCTCAAACGGAAACACCCTCGACGAGGCTCTCGCGGGTGCGCGCCTTTTCGCCGAGGGGTTGTGTTCCTTTATATTATCCGCCTGATTATTCGTGCGCCTTTTCGCCGTCACAGCAGCCGCATTCTCCGCCGCCGCATTCCACACGCTTGTCACTGCCCGTGTTTTCGTAATAATTGTTGATGGCGGCTTTTATCGCTTCCTCCGCCAAAACACTGCAATGAAGCTTTACCGCGGGCAAACCCTCCAGTGCTTCGACAACTGCCTTGTTTGTAAGCTTTAAGGCATCCTCTATTTTTTTGCCCTTTACAAGCTCCGTCGCCATAGAGCTTGTAGCCACCGCCGCGCCGCAACCGAAAGTTTTAAACTTAACGTCCGTGATGATGTCGTTTTCTATCTTCATATATATTTTCATAATATCGCCGCACTTGGCATTGCCCACCGTGCCCACGGCGTTTGCGTCGGCAATTTCTCCGACGTTGCGCGGATTTGTAAAATGATCCATAACCTTTTCACTGTACATATTTATTTCTCCTCCCCTTTTTCAACGCCCTCATAAAGCGGCGACATATCGCGCAGTCGTTGCACAATCGGACCGACCGCCTTTATAAAGGACTCTATCTCTTCTTCTGTTGTAAACTCGGAAAGCGTGGCACGCATAGAGCCGTGCGCGATTTCGTGCGGAAGACCTATCGCCAAAAGCACGTGCGACGGGTCGAGCGAGCCGGATGTGCACGCCGAACCGCTTGACACCGCATAGCCCATAATATCAAGACTTAAAAGCAGGCTCTCGCCCTCTATATACCTGAAGCAAAAGCTCGTATTGTTCGGCAAACGATTTGTCCTGTGTCCGTTAAGCCTGCAATACGGCACGGTGGAGAGTATTCCGTCGATAAGCTTGTCCCTCAGGTATGTTATGCGTGCGGTTTTTTCCTCCATATGCGCCGCCGCGTCCTCCAGCGCGGCTGCCATACCCACAGCCCCGGCAACGTTTTCCGTGGTTGCGCGCTTGCCCTGCTCCTGTGCGCCGCCGTGGATAAGGTTTTCTATTTGCACGCCCCGCCTTATATACAACGCCCCGACACCCTTCGGTCCGTGAAACTTATGTGCCGACATTGACAGCATATCTATGTTCATAGCCTTAACGTCAATCGGCACCGCACCCGTTGCCTGTACGGCATCCGTATGAAAAAGCACGCCGTGTTTTTTGCATACGGCACCTATTTCCCGTATGGGGTTTATGCTTCCTATTTCGTTGTTGGCAAACATTACCGATACAAGCGCGGTTGTGTCGCGAATTGCGTCTTCCACCGCTTGTGCACTCACCGTTCCGTATTCGTCAACCGGCAAATACGTTACCTCATAGCCCTGCTTTTCCAAAAAATTGCACGTGTGAAGCACGGCGTGGTGTTCAACCGCGGTTGTTATTATATGCTTCTTCGACGAATTTTTAACCGCCGTACCCTTTATTGCCCAGTTGTCCGCCTCACTGCCGCCGCTCGTAAAATATATTTCGTTTGCTTGCGCACCGATTACTCTTGCCACCGCCTCGCGCGCGGAATTAAGCCCCTCTCGCGCCTTTTGCCCCGGGGTTGTATATGTTGAGGATGCATTGCCGAAATTTTCCGTAAAATACGGCAGCATCTTTTGCAAAACACCGTCTTTCAATTTTGTTGTGGCAGCATTATCCAAATATACCATAGTTTATCCCTTCTTTCCGTTATTGCTGCCGGCGGATTTTCCGCCGCCCTTTAAATCCACTCTACAGTATATTACTATTTTTTGCAAAATGCAAGTGTCGGCACGCCTTTTTTTGTATTTTTTTGTTTGAATATGTAGCCGAGGGAAATTTCGGTCGGCAAATGCCGCCCCCGGCTCGGTA
>CAZIQC010000213.1:0-3003 GCA_964541335.1 uncultured Oscillospiraceae bacterium | reverse complement strand
CGTGCATTGTGAAGGACGGGCAAACGGGCAAGGTAATTGATTTTGCGCCGTTTGAAATATTGCAGTACGGACAGGTGGCAAATGTGATTGCGGCAGAAAGCGTAAACCTCGCAATACTGGAATTTTTCCGCTTGCGCGATTTGTCGCAACGTATGCAAAGCCGAAGCGCGGCACTGAAAAAACAGCTTACGAACAAGCTGCACCGCACGCAAAAAAAGCTTGACATCTTGCAAAAAGAATTGAAAAGTGCCGCCGAACGCGAAAACCTGCGCGTTTGCGGCGAGCTTATAACGGCTAATTTATACAGAATAAAAAAGGGCGACAAGCTTCTTATCGCGCAAAATTTTTATGAGGACGGCGCGCCCGAGAAAAAAATTGTTCTCGATGAGAGAAAAACCCCGTCGCAAAATGCCGCGTGGTATTTCGCGCGTTACAAAAAGGCGAAAAACACCGAGCTGTATGCGTCGGAGCAAACAGAGCTTGCCAAAAAGGAGGTGCAGTATATAGAATCCGTATTGTACAGCATTTCCGAAGCAACGAAGGCGTCGGAGCTTGCGCAAATTCAAGAAGAGCTGGTGCAAAACGGATATTTAAAAGGCGCAGGCGACCAAAAAAAGGAAAAAAAGCGTTTTACTCCGCCGCAACCGATGGAATTTGAGTATAAGGGGTATATCGTTTTGGTCGGAAGAAACAATATTCAAAACGATTACCTGACGATGAAGCTTGCCGAAAAAAAAGACCTGTGGCTGCACACGAAAAACATTCCCGGCTCGCACACCGTCGTAAAATATAAGGGAGAGCCGTTCCCGAATGACGTTACGGAGTATGCGGCATCGTTGGCGGCGTATTATTCAAAGGCTAAAAACGCCCCGTATGCCGAGGTTGATTACTGCCCCGTGGGGCACGTAAAAAAGCCGAACGGTGCAAAGCCCGGAATGGTGATTTACGAAGGATACAGCACGGCACTCGTAAAGCCGTGCGCCGCAAGCAAGGAATGGTGATATGTACGATATTTTAAACAGAATAAATTCCCCGTCGGATTTAAAAAAGTTAAAAAAAGAAGAGCTTGACGCGCTTTGCTTACAACTGCGGAGCTTTCTTGTGGAAACCGTTTCGGAAAACGGCGGACATTTGGCGGGAAATTTGGGCGCCGTTGAAATGACGGTTGCGCTTCATCGCGCACTCGACTGTCCGCAAGATAAAATAATATGGGATGTCGGGCATCAAAGCTACGTGCATAAAATTTTGACGGGAAGGCGCGACGAAATGCACACCTTGCGCCGTCGCGGCGGACTGTGCGGATTTTGCAATCCCGAGGAAAGTGTGTACGACACCGTTTATACGGGGCACGCCTCCACATCCTTGTCAACGGCAATGGGCATTGCGGAGGCAAGGAAAACAAACGGCGAGAGCTACAATGTGGCTTGCGTTATAGGTGATGGGTCGTTTACGGGCGGGCTTGTGTACGAGGCTATGAACAATATAGGAATGCACAAAACAAAAATGCTCATAGTTTTAAACGACAATAAAATGTCGATATCCGAAAATGTGGGGGCGTTTTCAAGCTTTCTCGCCAAGGCGCGAACAAACCCCGGTTACACGTCTTCAAAAAGAAAAATTGCCGACACAATACAAAAGTTGCCGTTTGCGGCGGAAAAAACATATCGCATTGTATATGAAATGAAAAAAAGGTTAAAATCGGTTCTCGCGCCGAACCTTTTGTTTGAACAGCTCGGGCTGACGTATCTCGGTCCGGTAAACGGACATTGCATAGAGGATATGGAATCGATTTTCAGGCGTGCGCTGAGCCTCGACGAGCCTGTAATAGTTCACGTTGTTACGCAAAAGGGCAAGGGCTACGCACCGGCGGAGAAAAGCCCGGGCATTTTTCACGGTGTGGGGAAATTCAATCCGACAAACGGGAAAATAGAATGTCATCACGAAACGTTTTCGGACGTATTCGGGAAAACAATTGCCGAAACGGCAAAAACCAATCCGAAAATAGCCGTTGTTACGCCCGCAATGATAAGCGGAAGCGGGTTAAAGCACTTTCAAAAAGAATTTCCGCGGCGCATATACGATGTGGGTATTGCCGAAGGACACGCGGTGACATTTGCCGCAGGGCTTTGCACGGGCGGCTTAACGCCCGTTGCGGCAATATATTCCACATTTTTGCAAAGAAGCTATGACAATATCATACACGATGTTGCCATCGGGAGAAAGCACGTTGTTTTCGCAATCGACCGTGCGGGTTTTGTCCCCGGCGACGGTGCTACTCACCAGGGACTGTTTGATATCGGCTATTTGTCGCAAATACCGAATATGGCGGTTTTGTCACCGTCATCATTTTCGGAGCTTGAAAAAATGCTCCGTTTTGCGCTGAACGACTACAATGCACCCATTGCAATACGCTATCCGCGCGGAGGCGAGAAAATCCCGTTCGACAACGGCGAATTTCATCTTTCAAAGGCGGCGGTTGTAAGAGAAGGAAAGGATGTTACCGTTGTTGCCGAGGGGCGCTGTGTTTCCCGTGCAATTTTCGCGGCGGATTTGCTCAAGGATAAGGGCATTGAAGCGTGCGTAATCGATGTGCGCACAATTAAGCCGATGGATTTTGAAACCGTTTTTTCGCACGGCAAAAAAACCGGGGCTGTTTATACCGTTGAGGAGGGTGTGCGCCGCGGCGGAATGGGCGAGCTGATTTCCGAAGAAATGCACCGCCGCGGAATAAACATTAAGCTGCGCGTTCGTGCGATAGACGATTGCTTTGTTACACACGCGAACTTGGAGGATATCGAGGAGATGTACGGCTATTCGACAAACGGAATAGCCGCAGAAATCGAAGGGATGCTTAAATGAAAACAAGACTTGATACATATTTGGTGGAGAACAATATGGTAAGCGGGCGCGACCTTGCCAAAAGCCTGATTATGGAAGGCAGGGTGTACGTCAACAACCAAAAGGCCGACAAGGCGGGCACGCAAATATCCGAAAAAGACAGCG
>CAZIQC010000212.1:0-3029 GCA_964541335.1 uncultured Oscillospiraceae bacterium | reverse complement strand
TAAGCCTTCGCCCGTGGGTCCCGCAATGGTAAAGGTTGTATACCCCTCGCCGCCTGCGCCTATTCCCGCATAGGACGGAGCGTTTTTAACGAAAATGGTTGTTTCAACCTCGCGCGCAAAGCGTGTAAGGTTATCTATATTTTTGGAATGAATGTGCGCGCTGTGTCTGCGACCTGCCTCAGCCTTAACGCCCATATCTATCGCCTCGTCAATATCCTTGACGCGCACTATCGGCAATATCGGCATAAGAAGCTCCGTCTGAACAAACGGGTGCTCGAAGCTTGTTTCGCAAATGATAAGTCTGGGGTCTGCGTCTATGCCTATCATCTTCAAAATCTTGCCCGCGTCGCGACCGACAAGCTTGCGGTTTATCACCTTTTTGCCGTTTTTCTCGACAAGGGCTATCTCCAAAAGACGGTCGATGTCATTTCCCTTTATCATATATGCGCCGTTTTCGAGCATACTTGCGATAAGCTCGTCGGCAACGCTTGAAACAACAAAACATTCCTTTTCGGCTATGCAGGGCAGGTTATTGTCAAAACTTGCGCCCTTTACAATGTCCGCGCCCGCCTTTTTCACATCCGCCGTTTCGTCAACTATAACGGGGGGATTGCCCGCGCCCGCGCCGATTGCCTTTTTCCCCGAGGAAAGAAGCATTTTCACAACGCCCGGACCGCCCGTCGCAACCAGCATTTTAACAATGGATGCGTTTACCATCTCGTCCGAGGTTTTAAGCGTGGGTTCTTTTACCGTAACCACCAAATTCTCGGGGCCGCCCGCCTCCTGTATTGCGCGGTTTACCAAATCAACCGCCGCGCAGGAGGTTCTTTTCGCGCCCGGGTGCGGATTAAACACAACCGCGTTGCCGCCGGCTATCATTCCTATCGAATTGCAGATAACCGTTTCGCTCGGGTTTGTTGACGGTGTTATACTGCCGATTACGCCGTAGGGCGCCATTTCAACAAGGGTTAAGCCGTCGTCGCCTGTCCACGCCGTGGTTGTGATGTCCTCCGTGCCGGGGGTTTTTTGCGCAACGAGCTGGTGCTTTATCACCTTGTCTTCAACGCGTCCCATTCCGGTTTCTTCAACGCCGAGCGCCGCCAACATCTGCGCGTTCTCCATTGTTTTTTCGCGGATTTTTTCAATCATTTTTTCACGCTGAGCCACGCTGTAGCCTCTGAATTCTTTATATGCCTTTGCCACCGCGTCAAGGGCATCGCTCATTCGGTCAAAAACGCCGAGCTGCTTTTTCTGCGGCACTGCCCCGCCCATTTCGTCGAGCACACTTTCAACAATTTTGCTGATGTATTTTTCGTCTAACATATTCGGCACCTCTATCATAAAATATTTTTCCACAAATCCTTGGACGGACGCGGTATAATCGCACAGTCGAGATACATACCGTTATTCTTTATGCTGTCCTTTGCGCGCTCGATTGCCGCATTTACCGCCGCCACCGAGCCTGTAACAAGCACGTACGACTTGCCGCACATTCCGCGTGCAAGGCGTATTTCGATAAGCCTTACCATAGATGTTTTTACGGCTACGTCCGCCGCAACCACCGCCGACGCCGCACTGTACGTTTCGAAAACGCCCAGTGCCTCCACGCTGTCAACCTCGGTTGCGCCGCATATTGCGGGTAAAACGTCCTCATGCGGATTGCCGAGAACAAAACTGTCAATCAATCGCGCGGGAAACCGCACCTTGCAATTTTCCGTCGCGGCGTTGACCGCGCTCAAATCTCCCGCAAATATTACCATATATTTTCCGGGGCAAACCGTGCTTGCCTCCAAAATTTCCACGCTGGCGGTTTTAACTATCAGATCCGCGGCCTGCATACCCGATGAAACCGTCGTGTATTCCACCATACCGATTGCTTTATTCATTTGGGCTTCAATTCCTTTCTGCGGTATCGATAATAATTTCGCCGTCACTCACGCGTGCCACCGTTCCCGACATCGGACAATGTATCGGTAGCCCGAGTGCGTTTTCGGGAGCTTGCGCTATTATTTGTCCTTTTTCCACGCGCTCGCCCGCCTTTACCGCGGCAACCGACGGTGCGCCGATATTCTGCCGCAGTGATATGTACAATCTGCTCACGCTTATCTCCTTGTCGGAAAGCGGCGAGGGATTGTTATATTTTTCAAGGTCAAGCTTTTGCCTGAGCCTTGCTGTTGTCATTCTTCTTAAGTCCCGCTCTTTTAAGGGGGTTGCGGGCAGTTTTTCCAATCTTTTCAAACCGTTTTTTGCCATTGTTGCCTTGGCTTCGGCAATAAGCGTTCTGGGATTTAAGCCCTGCTTGCACGAAACCATCTCGCACATACCGCACTGAGAGCAGTATTGCGTGTTTAAGAATGCCTCCGTATCCGTTGCATCGTCATATTTTAAGCCGCGCATAAACCTATGCGGCTCTATGGGGTAACCCAGTAAATGCCGCGGACACATATCCGTGCACATTCTGCACTGACAGCACGCCGACATTGTGCGTTTTTTCATAACCCCTATATTTTGCCTTCTTATTGTAATTACGGGGTTGTCCTTGGGCAGTACCAACACACCGTTGGTCGTTTTTTTCACCGTTTCGCCCGCCGCGGCTATTTTCCCCGTCATAGGACCGCCGCTTAAAAGCACGGTGTTCTCCTCGGTTGCGCCGCCCGCCGCTTTTACAAGCGCCTGAAGAGGCGTTCCCACAGGCACGCGGAACGTTTGCGGGTTTTTTACCGCACCGCCCACCGTCACGTATTTTTGTGTAACGGGTATGCCCTTCAATGCGTAGTAAATATTTAAAACCGTTTCCACATTGTAGACTATCACGCCCACATCGATGGGCAGACCTCCCGCGGGAACACTGCGCTTCGTTACATCGTAAATCAACACAATCTCGTCCCCGGCGGGATAAACCTCGTGCAAATAGCTTACACTGCCCTTTTTAAAGGAGGATATGTCCCTTCCCACGGCTTCCGCGGTGGTTTTATACCCCTTTTTCAGGGCAACGTAAAAATGCTCCGCCCCAAGGCACTCCCGTATCA
>CAZIQC010000211.1:0-3038 GCA_964541335.1 uncultured Oscillospiraceae bacterium | reverse complement strand
GACCTATTTCAAGCACGGCGTCGGCGTTTTCGGTTGCGTATGTCGCCATAATTGCCGGCACGCTTTCGTCCGTGATGAAATTCTGCCCCATATTTTTCGAAAAAGTAAAGCCGAATTTTTTGCAAAGATATTTTATTATTGTCGGGTCGGTAAGATTATACATAGCTTTTCTCCGTGTTTTTTATTTCAGCCTTTCGGCTGTTTCGTAAAAACGGCGATATACGCCGTCTTTTTTTATAAGCTCTTCGTGCGTGCCCTCCTCGGATATACCGTTTTCGGTAAGCACAAGTATTCGGTCGGCGTTACGTATGCTTGAAAGCCTGTGCGCTACGGTAAGCGTGGTGCGCCCGTGCGACAGCCTTTCGAGAGCACGCAAAACGATTGCCTCGCTTTCGTTGTCGAGCGCGCTTGTAGCCTCGTCGAGAATGATTATGGGCGGGTTTTTCAAAAACACGCGGGCAATGCTTATACGCTGCTTTTGCCCGCCCGAGAGCTTTACGCCGCGCTCGCCGACGTAGGTGTCGTAGCCGTTTTTAAGTGCGCTTATAAACTCGTGCGCACCGGCACATTTTGCGGCATACTCCACCTCGGCACGCGTTGCGCCGGGGCGACCGTAGGCGATGTTTTCATAAACACTGCCCGAGAAAAGGTAAACATCCTGCTGAACCACGCCGATCGATTGACGCAGACTTTGCAAGGTTACGTCCTTTATGTTTTTTCCGTCGATAAAAATATCGCCGCCGCTCGGGTCATAAAATCGCGGAATAAGATTGCAAAGCGTTGTCTTTCCGCTACCGCTCGGACCGACGATTGCCACTCTTTCCCCGGGAGCGATTTTGAGGTTGAGGTTATTGAATACATCGTTATGGTCGTCGGAATATTCAAAGCTGACGTTTTTAAATTCGATTTCGCCCGTAACCTTTCCGATGGGGCGGGCGTTTTCGTTGTCGAAAATATCAATGTCGGCGTCGATAATTTCGAGAAACCGTTCAAGCCCCGTCATTCCGCGTTGAAACTGCTCGGTAAATTCGATGATACGCCGAATGGTTGTGATAAGCGTGGTAACGTACATCACGTATGCAACCAAATCACCGGGCAGAATTTTGCCGTATATCAGAAAGCAACCGCCGAAAATTATTACCGACAAATACATAAGCCCGTCGAAAATTCTTGTGGAGGTGTTAAAAATACCCATAATTTTGTAGCTGAGCTTTTTGATACGCAAAAATTCGAGATTTCCGCGTTCGAATTTTCGGTTTTCA
Source organism: uncultured Oscillospiraceae bacterium (assembly GCA_964541335.1). Classification (GTDB taxonomy): domain Bacteria; phylum Bacillota; class Clostridia; order UMGS1883; family UMGS1883; genus UMGS1883. The sequence goes on along the minus strand of CAZIQC010000211.1, from coordinate 1,776 downwards.
AGCTCCTCGTTGGCAAATGCCTTTACAACACGCTGTCCGAGCAGGCTGTCTTCTATGGCGGCGTTAAGCTCGCCTATTTGATTGCGCTGCATTGAAAAGGTGCGGCGCATTTTTTTGTTTATTATGCGGCACACAACGGTCATTATCGGCACAAACACGAAAATAATTACCGTGAGCGCGACGTTTATTGTTGACAAAACCGCGGCGGAGGCAATTATTTTTATAAATGCGATAAAAAATTCCTCCGGGCAGTGGTGGGCAAACTCCGTTATATCGAAAAGGTCGTTCGTAAGGCGACCCATAATTTGCCCAACCTTGGTGTTGTTGTAATATTTGTCGGAAAGCTTTTGCAGGTGTGCGTAGGCGTCGCGCCGCATATCCGTTTCGATACGGGCACCCATTATGTGCCCGGTGTTTGCCATATAATAGTTGGCACAGCAATCCGCAATGCGAAGCGCAAGGTACAAAAGCCCCGCCCCGACAACATATCGAAGCGTGAGGACAACGCCGTTTGCGGCGCTGTTGGTTATGGCGCGGATAATCACGGGCAAAACTATTTCACACACGGTGGTCATTGCCGCACAGAAAAGGTCGAAAGCAAGCGTTTTCGAATACGGCTTAAAGTACGGTGCAAAGCGCGCCAAAAGCACGTGCGCGGAATATTGCCTTTTGTTGTTCATAAGTACCTCCCGCGCGATTATTCGTCAATTACGAGAGCGTAGCCGCCGCTTCCGTATTGAAGACAACGGTTTACGCGAGATATTGTTGTGGTGGAAGCGCCCGTTGCGGCAACTATTTCGTTAAAGGTTTTTCCGTTCGAAAGCATTTTTGCAACCTCCAGGCGCTGTGCCATTGCCTCAAGCTCCTTTATCGTGCACAAATCTTCGAAAAAAAGCTTGCAATTTCGCTCGCTGCCAAGACTGAGCACGGCAGAGTAAAGGTCGGTTAAATCGGTTCTTTTTTCCATAATGCACCTCTAATTTTCGCTGAGCTTTTTTAAGAAAGCCCGCGTTTTTTCATTCTTCGGATTGTCGATAACGTCTTCGGGCTTGCCGTCCTCCAAAACGGCACCGTCCGACATATAGATTACGCGGTCGGACACGTTGCGCGCGAAATCTATTTCGTGCGTTACGATTACCATTGTAACCTTTTTTGCGGCAAGGTCGCGTATAACGCGCAAAATCTCGCTCGTAAGCTCTGGGTCGAGCGCGGAGGTAGGCTCGTCGAAAAACAAAACCTTGGGCTTAAGCGCGAGCGCACGCGCAATGCTTACGCGCTGCTGCTGCCCGCCCGAGAGGTTGCACGGGTGCTCGGAAAGCTTGTCGCCCAGCCCCACTCGCGAAAGAAGCGAAATTGCCTCCTGTTCGATTTGAGCGTACAGCGCGGCTTTTTTTTCTTTAAAATCGGGTCGTTCCTTTGCCAAAAGCTTCGGAGCGAGAGTTACGTTTTCAAGTGCGGTATATTGCGGAAACAGATTAAACGACTGAAACACCAGCCCGAAATTAAGCTGACATTTGCGTATTTGCGCACTTGTAAGCTTTTTTTGCGCGGCGGCGTCAAAAATTGTTTCCCCGTCGGAAAGAATTTGTCCGCCGTCCGCGGTTTCCAAAAAATTGATACAGCGCAAAAGAGTGGTTTTTCCGCTGCCGGATGAGCCTATTACGGAAACAACCTCACCCTTTTCGAGAGAAAAGCTTACCCCCTTGAGAACCTGTGTTTTACCGAAGCTTTTTTTTAAGTTTTTAACTTCCAAAATCGCCATAATTTTAACTCCTG
>CAZIQC010000210.1:0-3056 GCA_964541335.1 uncultured Oscillospiraceae bacterium | reverse complement strand
AAGACGCATTATCGTTTCAAGCTCTTTTTTGCTCATTTGCTCGCCGTTTTGCATTTTATCGGAAATAAGCGCGGCATATTCCCCCACCTGAGCCAAAAATTCCGCCGTTTTTTCCATTTTTTGGCTTTCAATCGGCAAAAGTGCAAGATTTGCCTTTGCACCGCCCGCCTGACGGTACAGCTCCGCTCCGAGCTGTGCCATCTGCCGCGGACTGTTCACCAGTTGTCCTTTTATAAGCGATATTTCCAAATCGTCGACGTATTCGGTCAGCTCCGAAAACACACGATTATACTCAAGCTCCGTTGTATATTCCAGACTTTTCAGTTTGCAATATTGATACAAAGAAAATATGCTTACCGCGCACAAGAGAATAACCGTTATTATATACACGCGGTTTTTCTTTATACGTTCCGTCAAGATTTATCACTCCCTTACAAAATAAGGTTCGCAATTAATGAAAAAATATTCAATCTTACTTGAAATATATTCTCTTTATTGCTATAATAACAGAGAAAGGACGTGCTTTTATGAAATATGTGATAATTCTTGCGGACGGCTGTGCCGATCTTCCGATAGATGTTCTCGGCGGAAAAACTCCTCTTGAAAAAAGCCATACACCGAATATGGATTTTTTTGCGGAAAACGGAACAATGTATCTTGTGAAAACCGTGCCCGACGGCTTAAAGCCCGGGAGTGACGTTGCGAACCTGTCGGTTATGGGATATAATCCGCTCGTCTGCTATACGGGACGGTCGCCGTTGGAGGCGGCAAGCATCGGGGTAAATATCGGCGACAATCAAACAACCTTTCGCGCCAACCTGGTAACTCTTTCAAATGAAGAGGACTATGCCGAAAAAACAATGCTCGACTATTCCGCCGGTGAAATAACAACCGAGGAAAGCCGTATTCTTACGGAGGCGGTTGAAAATGCGCTCGGCGAGGAGGGCAAGCATTTCTTCCCGGGAATAAGCTACCGCCACCTTTTTGTGTGGGATAACGCGCCGAAGAGCTTTTCGCTTACTCCGCCGCACGATATTTCCGACAAAAAGATAAAAGCTTACCTCCCCGACAATGAGGTGCTTCTCGATTTAATGAAAAAAAGCGAACAAATTCTCAAAAATCATCCCATTAACAAAAAACGTATTGCCGAAGGCAAAAATCCCGCCACATCCGTTTGGATTTGGGGCGAGGGCACACGCCCCTCTCTTGAAGATTTTTATTCGGTTTACAAAAAAAGAGCCGCGGTTGTAAGTGCGGTCGATCTTATAAAGGGTATTGCCGTTCTTTCCGGAATGAAAAGCATTGACGTTGACGGCGCAACCGGCAACATTCACACAAATTTTGACGGCAAGGCACGCGCCGCCGCTCACGCACTGCTAAAGGAAAATTGCGACCTTGTTTACGTTCATCTCGAAGCTCCCGACGAATGCGGTCACCAGGGCGATGCCCTCGGGAAGACGCGTGCACTCGAGCTTATCGACGAAAAGGTTATAGGCTTTATCAAAGCCGAGCTTGACCGTTCGGGCGAGGATTACGCCTTTATGGTTATGCCCGACCACCCGACGCCCGTTTCCACAAAAACGCACAGCGGCGACAGTGTGCCCTGCGTAATGTACAAAAAAGGTGACAATAATAAAAGCGACGCAATCTTTACCGAGGCGGCGGCGAGAAAATACGGTACGCGCATTGATGACGGAAGCACCGTTATGAAAAAATTTCTTTCTTTATGATTTATATAAACGTTTTCGCATAAAATAAAAAGAGCTTTTGCTCTTTTTATTTTTTTGCGGAGGTGCGGTATGGAATACAATCGTTTGCGCGGAATTTTTTTCGATATTTTGGTTTTTTCCGTGCCGATTTATATTTTACTGTCTGTTTTTCGGCGTGTTTTTCCGATATTTGTTCCGTTTGCTTTCGCGCTTTTCACGGTTCACTGCGTAAAGCCGCTGAATACGCTTCTGGTTAAAAGGCTTCCGCGAAAAATTGCGGCGTTTATTTCCGTAGCGGCTCTGTTTTTGCTTGTTTCCGCGGCATTATGCATCCTTTCTTGCTTTGCATTCAAGGGACTTGCTTTTTCGGCACGCGGTTTGCCAGCGGCTTACGCCTCCGTACAAAAAAGCTTTTACACCTTTTTTCAAAAGCTGAACACAACCTACGGCAAAAACAGGGCGATTGCCGATTTTTCGACCATAATTTATTCCGTTTCCGAAAAGGGCGTGTTTTTTTTGCAAAACGGGGTCGCGGAGCTTTTAAGAAAACTTTCTTCCGTCGCGCTGTCTGCCGCGGCGTGTGTTCCGACTGCCTTTATTTGCGTTTTCACGGCATTTTTAACCGCTTTTTTCATTCTTGCCGACGAGGAGTACCTTGTCGGGTTTTTGCGCGAACATTTGCCCGATAACGTTTTTTCGGTGCTGAAAAAGGCGCACAGGGTGTTTTTCGGTGCTGTTCTCAAATATATCAATGCTCAGCTGATTGTTGCGGGCACTGTTTTTTCCTTGCTTTTTGCGGGATTTTTGCTTTTGGGTGTCAAAAACGCCTTTTCTTTGGGACTTATCACGGCAATTGTCGACGCAGTTCCGATACTCGGCACAGGCACGGTACTTCTTCCGTATGCCGTTTTTTCGTTTGCTTGTAAAAAAAATGTCCTCGGATGGGGACTTGTGGCACTGTATGGATTTTGTACGCTTGCGCGGCAACTCCTAGAGCCGAAAATCATCGGTTCAAAAATGGGACTGCACCCGATATTCGGCATTTTTTCGATTTACGCGGGGATAAAGCTTTGCGGGGTATTCGGCATTTTTTTGGGACCTGTTTGCGCGCTTTTCGTAAAGAGCTTTGCGGCTTCCGAATAAGCTGTGCTTATTTTCGGCTTTCGCATTTGGCGAGCAACGTTTTTTATTGTTTCACGTGAAACATTGCTTGCCGAATTTTTAAATGCATTGCAAAGCAAAAAACCTTTTTGTTATTTGCCGTTTTGGTTTGCAAAAAGGCAGTGAAAAGCCTATGCTTTTCACTGCCTTTTAAATCGGAGCAACGCTCCTGCTTTGCTTGCAAGA
>CAZIQC010000209.1:0-3083 GCA_964541335.1 uncultured Oscillospiraceae bacterium | reverse complement strand
GGGAGCATTGAGCACGGCGGTTCTCGCCGCGTGCACATCGGGGATAGCTCCGCTGACGGCATTTGCCGACCCGTTTAACGAAATACCGAAAAAAGAGCGCAATATGTATGATGACGAATTTTTCGGAAAATACGATGGCGACGAATGGACAATCGAGCCAAAGCTTGACTATGAGGCATTTCCCGACCTTTGCGACGTGCAAGCCGCGGCAAAGGACGGCGACTACACCGCCGCGAAAAGCGCATTTTTGAGCTATTACAGAAATTTGTCGCCGCGGCGCGAGCGCACGGACGACTTGCCCAATTTGCCGAGCATTAACCAAACCGAGATGGAGCTTTTCTTCGAGGGCATTTTAACCTACGGAAATACCCCGCTTGCAAGCGGCACGTTTACGAATACGCCGAGCAGTGTTTCCTACGATATTACCGACCTTGTCAAAACACGCCTTGAAAACAACAACTCCACCGTGTCGGTAAGTATTCTCGCGCGCAACAAGGAGGACGCGCGCGTGTCGATAAATGCGCGCGAATCGGGCGAAAACGCCGCCGTACTGAGCATTATCGCAAACGGCGTAAGATATAATTTCGACGTTAAGCAGGATATTTCGATAAAGGGCGGCAGTCTTTCGGCAAACAATTACGGCTTTGAAAATTATCTTTACGTAAAAGACAGCGGCTGGCCCGCCGATGATGAAGCCGCGCGCGCCTTTTTCCTGTTCGATATGGGCGAGCTTAACTCAAGCTCGCGCATAACGTCGGCACAGCTTACGGTGTACGGCAGTACAAACGCGGCAAGCGGCACGCAGGAAACAATGCTCTTTAAGTCGGAGCAGCAGGAATGGAAGGAAGACACGAAAACCTGGTCAAACTCGGGACTTTACACGTTTTCCTGGCAAAATAATTTTTACGAAAAATATTCCTACACGCGCCCCGAGGGCAACTACCCCGACTGGTCGATATGCGTGCACCGTTTCTACTTCTTGGGGGCAATGTCCGCCTATTACAGAAACACCGGCAACGAAAAATATGCCAAGGAAGCACTCAAATTTTTGCACGAATATATCACAAAATGCGGCGCGGGACAGCTCCTCATGGACGGCGCGGACCGTGACGCGGGCTTGCTTATCGCGGTGGGTATGCGTATGCAGGCATTCCCCGAAATTTTGTATCGGCTTATCAACAGCCCCAATATGACGCCCGACGCATTTTGCGAAATAATGAAATATGTGTACGACGAGTTGGATTTCCTTTATCAAACGGAGGTTTTCGAGGACACCTGGACAAAGGACACAAATTTCGGCGTGGAAGAGCTTACCGGTCAGCTTACGGTGATTGACGCGTTCCGCGAATTTTCCGACACGGAAAAGTGGATGGCGCGCATTTCCGACCGTGTGGATTATCAAATAGCAACGTCCGACGCGCCGCTTATCCAAGCCGACGGCTCGTATATAGAGTCCACAAACTCTTATTCGGCAACGGTTTACAAAAAATACCTTGATTTTAAAAAGGTGTTCGACAATTTAAGCTATCCCATATCCGCGGCGTACGAGCGGCAAATAAAGCGTATGGCATATTTCTTTACGAATGTTGCCGAGCCGAACAATTATTTTTCGCCGTTCGGCGATTGCCCGTATATGGATCAAAGCGAAACGCTGGAAAAAATAGCGGACGATGTGGGGCGCGTTTACGGCGACGATTATTTAATGTATCTCGGAAACAATCGCGAAAAGGGAAAAGCTCCCGCACACACCTCCGTTACATATCCCGACGGCGAAATTTTTATACAGCGCACCGGCTGGGAGGAGGATGACTTGTTTCTTTTTACAAATACCAGAAACAACGCCACCCACGGGCATAACGACGATTTGCACGTAAACGTTTACGCCTACGGAAGCCAGCTTCTCACGGACAATCCCGTTTACAATTACGATGAAAACACAGCCAACACCTGGATGCGCTATCGTCAGCAGGGACACAGCACAATCGAAATCGACGACGGCAACGGAACGTATGACGTTGAGGGCAAGGGCAGTCAGCTTTCGAACGCGCTTTCCGATCTGTTCGTGGGATATACAAAGGGCACGGTGGCGGCAAAGGGCTGTCGCACAAAGCACGAAAGACGGATTATGCTTGTAAAGCCGCTCGGCTTTTGGATAGTGTCGGACATTGCCGAAATCGACGGTCCGCCCGCAAGCTCGCACCGCATAACACAGCAGTGGCAACCGCAGTTAAACTCAAGACCGACGATCGATTCCGTGACGAAAAGCGCACAAACGCACTACGCCGACGGGGCAAACATACTCATTGTACCGGCAGACCCCGACGATCTCGGCGCAACCGTTGAAAGCGGCTACTACTCGCTTCAATCGAAAGATTATTTGATGTACGAAAAAAGCCTGTCGGGTACGGGTGCGGTAACGTTTGACACACTGCTTTTCCCCGTGCGCGAGGGCGACACCGCCGCAACCGCCGAGGTTACGCGCATAAGCACGGGCAAAACCACCGACCTTGAAAGCGCACTGCGCATTAAAACAAGCAGTGTTGCGCAAATCACGGACGGATACTTTTTTACAAGCCGCGAGGAGTGCGACAAATACTCCTTCGACCGATATGTTACCGACGCGCCCACGCTGTATATTCAAACGGACGCTGCGGGAGGCGTTGCCGTGCTGAATATGTTCGGCGGAAAATACATCGGTGCGGGGGTTGACGACCTTGTGCGCCTGCCGAGGCAAGCCGACGATTTTTCCGTATATGTACAAAACGGCGTAATGAACATAAGCTCTTCAAACGACTGCGAGGCAGACTTTAAAGGAACTAAAATAAAGACAGGCGCAATTAAGGAAATTTATTTCAACAACCGCGCGGCAACGGCTTATTTTGACGGCGAGTATGTAATCATGGGCGAAAGCACGGAGGCGGTTAAAGTCGCAAACCTGGCACTCAGCGCAAAATGCAAAACGTTGTGCGCAAGCATAGAGAATACGCCCGCCGCAAGCCTTCCGTTTGAAAGGGTGTACCCCGTAAGCGCAACCGCCGCCACCCTGTTCGCCGATGATTTGCAAACCGTATATTCGGCAGACG
>CAZIQC010000208.1:0-3089 GCA_964541335.1 uncultured Oscillospiraceae bacterium | reverse complement strand
TATGTGCAAAAGATAAATGTAGACGACTGGTCAATTCGCCGCACGTTGCCCGAGGACTTCCGCGAAGCGGTGATGAAGGGTGCAACGTATGACAAGGCAAATGCCAAGGCAACGTTTACATTCAGCCTGGATATCGACCCGCGCACCGTTCGCAAAGAAAACATAACGGTGGACAACGCGGCAAACAGCGCCCTTGTGCAAGCGGTGGACGTTGTCACAAACGATATAACACGCAAAACTACGCTTACCGTAACGCTTGCCGACAGCGCAAAAGGTGCGGAGCACACCGTCGCGTTGCCCGAGCTTACCGACGCGTGGGGACGCGAGGTGTCGGGCTACGCCCCCGCAAACGGCTTTAGCATAGGCAAGGCGCGCGTTTTAAAGGGCGGCGATGTTGTTACCGACCTTACGGCACTTGGCGAGGGAGATTACACCTACAAGGTGACAAACATTGTAAACACCACCACCGAGGACAAGAGTGTGTCGGCAATTGTTGCGCTTTATGACGAAACGGGCAAGCTTGCAGACCTTAAAATAGGGACGGAAACTATCACCGCGGGCGCGATTGACGGGCAAGTCTCGGCAAAGGTTAGTGTGCCCACGGGCAAAATGGGCTACACAATAAAGCCGTTTATTTGGGATATTAACACGCTTACACCTTACGACAAGCCTTTGAAGGTGCTTCTTATCGGCAATTCTTACACGTATCACACACCGAGCGAAAGCATAGGCTGGATAGGAAACTGGGGTATGGCGGCAAGCTCTGCCGATAAGGACTATGCACACCTTTTGACGGCTATGCTTGAGCAGGATAACAAAAGCGTGCAGGTAAAGGCTACGAATATTTCAAATATTGAGGCGGATTTCAGCCAAAACGGCATAGATACCAATGCGGAAAAGTATTATAAGGACTCGGTAGAGTTTGATGCGGACATTATCATAGCAACTTTCGGCGCAAATATAAAGGACAAAACCTGGGAGGGTAGCGATGTTTACGAAAGCACCACTTCAAGCTTTACCGCGAACGACTACAAAAACATAATCGACAAATTTAACCCCGGGAACGACGCGGTGGTTATAGCGGGCGACACCATAAACGAAACCCTCAGCGACCTTAACGCAAGCAAATGTGCGGCGATAAAGGGTGCAAGCGAGGCCAACGGCTACATTTACATTAAGCTTGACGATATAATAACGACTTTCCCCGTTAAAAGCGATGTCAATTACACAAACGAGTCGAATACATACAGCAACGCCCTGACGAGCGCGGCTAATGAAGCGGTACTTCGTCACCCCGGCGACACGGGTATGAAATACCTTGCAAACAGATTGTATGTGAAAGGAATTACCGAGGCTTTCAAAAAGCTTGGAATGAGTGCACACACCGTATCCGAGCTTGAAATGCCCGCAAACAACTGAACATATGTGTTTTGAATTTACGGCGGATAACGTGCTTGTCCGCCGTAAATTGGCAAATGGAGAATGGAGGAGCATATGAAAGGCAAAAAAATTATTTCCGCCGCGGTGGCGGTTTGTTTGTCGGCGGGCGCGGGCGGCTTTGTGCCGAAAAGTGCCGCGGCAGCCGATACTTTTGAGAATGTGTACGCGGGCTACGCAACCGATGTTGACGCGTGCGGCAACTGGCTCTATCGCGAGCTTGTGCAAGACCCCGGGTGCGAGGGCGAAAGCTCGTTTATAGATATGGGCGGTATTTATCAGGTGAAAGACGAAACCACGAAGCAAACCGTTGCAATGCGAACAAGTGCGTATGCCCATTCGGGAGAATATTCGTGGTACAGAGTGGCAATGCAAAATCGCGGTATAGCAATAAACTACGGAAATGACGGAACTATCGCCGCAAATACAAAGTACAACGTTTCGGCATATATGCGAAGCGATATGATAGGAAAAGACGAAAACTCGACACCCGCACAGGTGAAAGCAGGCGTTTTTATTAATTATCAAACTTCGGAGGGTTGGCTTAACGAAAAAAATTTGTTCAATTTAACGGACGAATGGCAAAAGTTCGACGCGACGGTGACAACACCGAACATTCCGAGCGGAGAGACCGTTAAGCTTGGAATGGCACATTATAAAAGCACGGGTGACGGTGCATATTCCGAAACAAGAACGGATAAAACCGAGCCGTGGACGGTAAACTCAATTTATATCGACGACTGGTCTGTCCGTCGTGCTGTGCCCGATGATTTTATCAAGGCTGAGGCATTGCCCGCCGTGTTTGACGAGGACGAAATGACGGTGACATACCGCTTTAACCTGGATATCGACTATCGCACGGTGACAAAAGAAAGCATAGCGATAAACGGGGATAAAAGCTCGCCCTGTGTAAAAAGCGCGACGCTTGAAACCGTAGACGAGCAAACGCGTGAGCACAAGCTTACAATAAAGCTGCAAAACATAACCGAGGGCGAGGTGTACACCCTTACCCTGCCCGATATAAAGGACGCGTGGGGCAGAGCCGTAACGGGCGTTGAGCCGACAGTTGTGGGCACATTCCCCGAGGGGCAGTATACGATTTTTAACGATGTTGACGCGGACGGCAAGTGGCTCTATCGCGAGCTTGTGCCCGACCCCGAATGTGAGGGCACAGACAGCTTTGTGGTTATGTCGACAAGTAATTACAAAACCACGGCGGGCACGGCTACCAAGCAAGTTTTGCCGAAGCGTGTTTCCACAGACAAGCACGGCGGCAGTTATTCGTGGTATACTCGCGGAGCGCAGTATCGCGGACCGGGTGTGCAGTTTGCGGCAAACACCCTTGCTGTGGGCGAGGAATTTGCGGCGTCGGCATATATGCGAAGCGACCTTGAGGGAGCGACCGACGGCACGGACGCAACATCCGCTCAGGTGCGCGCATTTATTTGGAATAAGGGCGTTAATCAAGATTTTGTGGGAAGTGCGATGACCCTTTCCAAGCAGTGGGAAAAGAAAACGTTTGATTTCACAATTCCCGACAAAATACAGGGCGCGGCAACCGATGTAACCACGCTGATAAACGTAGGTGTTGTTACCGACTCCGAGGGAAATGCCGACAGCTATAAGGAAACGCGCGAGGATAACGGTAAGGA
>CAZIQC010000207.1:0-3096 GCA_964541335.1 uncultured Oscillospiraceae bacterium | reverse complement strand
GTCGTTCTCATCGCCCGACCATGCCATTGTATTCACTATGTCGGACGAGTAGAATGCCGGTCCGTACTGATGCCAGTTGGAATTTTGTATTGCGCTGTATGCCGTTATGGGCAGAATTCGCGCCTCAAAGCCCAAGTCGCGGAACAGGCAGGGGGTGTTTTCGTCCGCTTTTACCCAGTCCTTACCCTCCACACCGAAGCGTGCAAATATCGACGCTTCCTCCGACAGCATAAAGTCAAACAGGCGGAATGCCGCCGCGGGATTTTCGCAATATTTGGTAATTATGCCCTCACTGCGTATCGTGCCCGCACTCTGAAGTGCATAGCCCACTCCGTCGGGACCCGTCATAGGCGGCAGTGCAACGTAATCTTGCATTCTTGTAACATCGTCAACAAACAGGCTGTCCGGACTGCCCGAAGCAAATGCCCCGATGATGGGCGTTTCGCTTGCACACAGCGAGCGAAGGGTGTTGTTGTCCTGGGTGTAGCACTGAATGTCAAGCGCCTTGCTCTTTGCCAGGTCGCGGATATATTCAAGCCCTTTTTTGTATGCGTCGCTTGTGTAATTGAGCGAAAGCTTCTTGTTTTCATCAACGGTAACGCCCTTGTTGTAGTCGTCATACACAAAGGAATTCATCAGGAAATTGACGGGCTTTTCGTTCCAGCCGTTCTTACTTCCCGTAAAGCCTATTTCGTCGTTTTTGCCGTTGCCGTTGGGATCTTGAGTGACGAAAGCTTTCATAACCTTGGCAAATTCTTCCGTGGTGGTCGGTATTTCAAGTCCGAGTTTGTCAAGCCATGTTTTGTTGATAAATGCCTTTCCGCCGTAGCGGTTTCCTATTTGTTCGCCGCGGCTGGGTACGAAGTATTTTTTGCCGTTTGCGGCGGTAAGCCACCCGTCAAAATTGGGTATTGCGCCCGAGTCGCGCATTTCGTTTATCCAGTAGCCGTATTTGTCGATATAGTCGTTCAGCTCGACAAACACGCCCTCATCCGCATATTCGAGGAATTTGCCCTTGCTGAGATTTACTCCGCAAATTACGTCGGGCAACTCCGAATTGGAGGCAAGCATTACGTACAGCTTCTCCGCGCCGCCGCTTGCCGGAAATTCGTAAAAGCTTAAATCGATACCCGTTTTTTCCTCGAGATATTGTGTAAAGGCGTTCGTTTCGTAATCTTCGACAAAGGTTGTCGAAAGAATACCCACCTCTATACCTACCTTTTCTTTTACAACCGGCAGCTCTCCCGCGGCGGTTACGTTATCATCGATTATACTTTTCTTTTCGGTGGAAACGTTCTTTTTTCCGCAACCCGCAAATGCCATAAGCACGCACAGCGCCGCGGCGGTAAAACAAACCGACTTTTTCCGTTTCATAGTCATTGCTCCTTTTTTATTTTGTCGTTATTTTTATAAGCCCCTGGTAATCGTCGTACACAACGTTCGCCTTAAGCGACTCCGCCACAAAGCGTAGCGGAACCATTGTTTTGCCGTCAATCAACCGCGCGGGCATTTCAAGCGGAACCTCGGCATTGTTTATATATGCCGTGTCATCGCCGATTTTCACCTTCATAAGCGTGTTGTTGCCGATTGCGTACACCGCCATCTCGTCCTCATTCCAGGCAATTTGCGCACCGAGCCTTTCGTAGAGAATACGCATCGGCGCAAAGGTGGTATCGCCTATAACTGGTAAGCCGCCCGCGCCGCAGTCTACGCGGTAGCTGTCAATCGTCAGGCGCAGATCGTCCGTTTTGTTCCACGGGGTGTAATCGTTACCGCACACAAGCCTTAATTTGCCGTAGGCAGAGGTGTTTTTGTAGTTACTCTTCGTCGAGGAGTTCCACTGCCGCACGGAGTCGCGCTTCATTTCGTTGTTGGCGTCGTTTACGGCAACATCAAAGCCCATTATATGCCCGTCATTGGGGATAATTTCGCGCCAGGGAAGCCGTGCCTCCACGGCATAGCCCGTGTCCGTGGTGCGCACCGCATAGGCAAAATCCCAGTCGCCCGCAAGCGACACCGCGCTCTCCCCCGCCATCGTCACGCGATACTGAGTGTCGTTGTCATCGGTTATCGGCGATTTTGAAAGGTCCTCGTCGGTAAAAAATTCGATACCGTCGCGCTCGTAATCGTAAGATGACGCCACGTTCGGGGTGGCTTCCTCCACCTCGGCATAAACGTTGAGTCCGTCATAATCCCACGTAACGTATACCCTTGCACGGCTTCCGTCAAAATTGGTGTAGCCGGTTACAAGCACATCGGTGGATATGGGTGAGAATGTGTTGTAGCAATCGTCCATTATGCCGTCGATTATTGCCTTGCCGAAATAAGCCTCGGCGGTGTTATCCTCCGCGGCGGCCGTTACCGCCGCGGAAAGAATAACACACACAGTAATTAAAATACATTTAAAAAGCTTTTTCATACATTCTCCTCTTATTGCGCCGCGCCCACGCTTGCGGGATTTGTAAGCGGCGTAAGCGTGTCGGCATTCCATACAAAGAGCTTTACTCGGGGAGAGGCAGTGCCCTGCGGAACATACATCTCAAACTTGCTGCTTTCCAATACGGAGGCTTCGTCGGCATCCGTAACGGCGCACTTTACGAGCCTGTCGCCGTCATACATAGCGGCAATTATCCTTGTGTCGGCGTTACCGTTATAGTTTACAACGTCGGAAAAGAAACGCGCCGTACTTCCCGCCGTGTATGCCGTTTCCTCCACCGGTGTCAAGGAAATGTCGTCAAGATACATTGCCTCGCCGTATTGCTGGTCGGAAGCCGTCGCGGTGTTCGTCCCGTCTGTGTTATATTTTAGTCCCAAAATGTAAAGAATGGTGTCGCCGTTTAAGTCAAAGTCGTCCGCCGTGGGTGTAATATTTATGCTGAAGCGCTGCCAACCGTGATTGGCATACCCCGCAAAGCTATCACCCGTATTGTTGTAAACTCCCCAGTCGTCTTTCGAGCTTAAACCGCCGTTCTCACTCACTCTCAGTGCATAGTACACATCGGCCGAGGTAAGTAAGCAATGCACACTGCGTACATTATAATTAACCCTGCTGTAGAAAGTTAAATTGTAGGTTTTTCCAACCTCAACCTGTTCGTT
>CAZIQC010000206.1:0-3097 GCA_964541335.1 uncultured Oscillospiraceae bacterium | reverse complement strand
ACGGAACTATTACATCGTCCACAAATTCGTCCGTAAGGTCTTCTATATAAAGCTTTGAAGCACCCGTTTTTATCGCTTTTTCCTCAAGTCCCTCCAGCTCGTCGTTTTGCCCGACGTTTCCCGAAACGGCAATAACCTCACAATTGTTGTAATTTTCCTTAAGCCACGGAATGATTATCGACGTATCAAGACCGCCCGAGTATGCCAAAACAACCTTTTTTATATCATTTTTTTTCATCAATAAAACCTCTTTTCGTTTCGATGTGACAATAATAACACGTTTCGCATAAATATGCAACATTTTTTTAAGAAAATTTGCAAAAATTACGAAAAATGCGATGATAATGAATTTTTATGCACAAATCCGTGTATATTTTCCGTCGTATTCGCTTTCGTTTATCCTTGCAGTCTTGCGGCAAGCTCTTCTCTTTGTTTTTCGTAGCCGGGCTTACCCAAAAGTGCAAACATATTTTTCTTGTACGCCTCCACGCCGGGCTGGTCGAACGGATTTACGCCCAAAAGATAGCCGCTTACTCCGCACGCCTTTTCAAAGAAATAAATGAGATTTCCCAGGCAATACGCGTCCATTCTTTCCGCACGAATTGTAAGGTTCGGCACATCACCGTCCGTGTGCGCCAAAAGCGTGCCGCAAAACGCCTGCTCGTTTACATAGCTCACGGTTTTTCCCGCAAGGAAATTCAAGCCGTCCACATTGTCGGCATCTTCCTTAACGGTTATATCCTTGCGGCTGTTGTCGAAGAAAACAACGGTTTCGAACATTGTTCTCATTCCCTGCTGAATGTATTGTCCCATTGAATGTAAATCGCTCGAAAAATCCGCCGCCGCGGGGAAAATACCCTTGTTTTCCTTTCCCTCGCTTTCGCCGAAGAGCTGTTTCCACCATTCCGCAAAATAATGCACCTGCGGCTCGTAATTTATCATCATTTCAATGGTTTTACCCTTGCGGTAAAGCGCATTTCTCGCCGCAACGTACTTATAGCAGTCGTTCTTTGTCAAATCAGGTGTCGAATATTCGTGCATTGCGTCGCGCGCGCCCTGCATAAGCGCGTCAATATCTATACCCGCCGCGGCAATCGGCAAAAGCCCGACAGCCGTCAGCACGCTGTATCTGCCGCCCACCTCGTCGGGCACAACAAACGTTTCGTAGCCCTCATCATCGGCAAGCTTTTTAAGTGCGCCGCGGGATTTATCCGTTGTTGCGAAAATTCTTTCACGTGCGCCCTCCTTACCGTATTTTTCGATAAGCATTTCGCGAAATATACGAAATGCTATTGCAGGCTCGGTGGTTGTGCCGCTTTTCGAAATAATATTTACGGAAAAGTCGATATCCTTAACCGTTTCGATAAGGTCCGAAAGATATGTCGCACTTATGCTGTTGCCGGCAAAGAATATTTGCGGTGCGCCGTTGCGCGCATTTTCGCTTACGTTGTAAAAATTATGATTGAGCATTTCTATCGCCATTCGCGCGCCGAGGTACGACCCGCCGATGCCTATCACGATAAGTGCTTTTGAATTTGCCTTTATTTTTTCCGCCGCTTTTTTAATGCGTGCGTACTCCTCCTTGTCGTAATCCTCCGGCAAGCTTACCCAACCGGTAAATTCGCTTCCGGCACCGCTTTTTTGATGAAGTGTATTGTGTGCCGCCTCTATATAAGGCGCAAGCGCTTTTATTTCCTCCTCGGAAACAAACTTCTCCGCCTTGGAAAAATCGAATTTAATTTTAGTCATTGCTTTTCTTCCTTTCAAATCAAACAAATTATTCGCCGAATCCGTTGGGATTGTTGCTTTGCCAATTCCAAGAATCGGCACACATACGGTCGATTTCAAGCTCCGCTTTCCAGTCAAGCTCGTTTAAAGCCTTTGTTGCGTCCGCATAACATTCGGCAATATCTCCCGGGCGGGGCGCGTCGATAACATAGGGGATATTCTTTCCGCAAGCTTTCGAAAATGCCGTGATTACCTCCAGCACGCTGTAGCCGTTACCCGTGCCGAGATTGTATATATATACTCCGGGCTTGCCCGTTTTCTTTTCAACCGCCTTAAGATGACCCTTTGCCAAATCCACCACGTGGATATAATCTCGCACACCGGTGCCGTCCTTGGTGGGATAGCCGTTTCCGAACACGTGCACCTTTTCAAGCTTGCCCACGGCAACCTGCGCAACATACGGCAAAAGATTGTTGGGAATGCCCTTGGGGTCTTCTCCTATTTTTCCGCTTTTATGCGCGCCGATGGGGTTGAAATAGCGCAGTAACACCACGCTGAAGCGTTTGTCCGAAGCGGCAACGTCGGTAAGCACGCGCTCAAGCATAAGCTTTGTCGACCCGTAGGGATTTGTCGTCGAAAGCGGAAAATCCTCCTTAATGGGAACGCTCGCGGGATTTCCGTAAACCGTTGCCGATGATGAAAATACAATATTGAAAACATTGTACTCGCGCATAACGTCAAGCAATATAAAAGTACCCGTCATATTATTATGGTAATACTCCAGCGGCTTTTGCACCGACTCGCCCACCGCTTTCAGTCCCGCAAAGTGAATTACCGCGTCAAAACGGTTTTCGTCAAACACCTTGGACAATGCCTCGCGATCCAAAATGTCGCACTCGTAAAACGGGAAGTCCTTGCCGGTGATTTGTCTTACCGCTTCAACCGCCTTCGGACTTGAATTTGACAGATTATCCACAACCGCGATTTCGTGACCCGCTTCCAAAAGCTCCACGCAGGTATGACTGCCTATATACCCCGCGCCGCCGCATACAAGAATTTTCATAAATATTCCTCCGATAAAACAATAAAATTATTCGGTTCAATGCCCACTTTTGTATTCTATACCATATCGGTGCTCAATGTCAAGTAAAAGGACACCCGTTTTCTCTCATTTTTTGCCGACTTTTGATTTTTTTGCCAAAATATGCCGTTACCGTTTGGCAAAACGGCGTATGCGGCAAAGCTTTCGTTGTTCCGTCCGACCTTGTCGCGCATTTTTGCCTGTATATGGTAATTTTTTTTGTAAACTTATTTTCGGGCAAAATTTCGGCTTTGATTTTTTTAACAGTTTTTTTATATTTCAATCCAA
>CAZIQC010000205.1:0-3101 GCA_964541335.1 uncultured Oscillospiraceae bacterium | reverse complement strand
GGACAGCTTCCAAAAAACACTCAAAAAGCTTAACGTTGAACGTTATCTTGAGCTTATACAAAAAGGTTACGACGCATTTTTAAGCGTGGAATAAAAATTCGGTCGGGATTGGGATTGAGAACTTTCTCAATCCCAATCAAAAAATAAGAAGGGAAATTCGCTATGAAAAACCTCAGCATAAAAAATACGAAATTTCGGGCGCGGCGCGGCGCGGCTGCAAGTGTTATGAAAAACCGGCAGCTGTACGCTATGCTTGTTATCCCCGTTACACTGCTTCTCATTTTTTGCTATTATCCCATACTCGGACTTCAGATTGCGTTTAAGGATTACAGCGCGTCGGGCGGAATATGGGGCAGCGAATGGGTGGGACTTAAGCAATTTGCAAAAATGTTCAATACACCGAAATTTGCGCTGATTTTCAAAAACACGCTTAAGCTTTCGGTTTATCTTATATTGGTGGAATCTCCCGTTACGCTCTTTTTCTCATTGATGCTTAACGTGGTGAAAAATAAAATATTCAAAAAAACGGTTCAAATGGTTACATATATGCCGCACTTTATTTCCACGGTTATTATGGTAGGCATTCTTTCGCAGATATTAAATCCGCGCATCGGCATTTACGGGCAGATATGCAGTGCCCTGGGACTGGAGGCGGTGGATATTTGGTCAAAAGCCTCGGCATTTTCGACGATATATGTGCTTTCCGCGCTGTGGCAGAATATGGGCTGGAACTCGATAATCTATTTGGCGGCGCTTTCGGGTGTGGATACGGCATTGTACGAGGCATCGTATGTGGACGGCGCAACCCGCTTTAAGCAAATTATACATATCGATATTCCGAGTGTGCTTCCCACGTTTATAATATTGTTTATAATGCGCGTGGGCAGTATGATGACACTGGGCTACGAAAAGGTATTGCTTATGCAAAATCCGCTTAACTTAAGTGCCAGCGAAATTATAAGCACATATTCGTACAAGGTGGCGCTTCAAACGGGAAGCGACTATTCGTACGGCGTGGCGGTGGGCTTGTTTAACTCGTCGATAAATCTGCTGCTTATTTTCTTTACAAACACCCTGTCCAAAAAACTTACGGAAACAAGCTTATGGTAGGAGGACGTACAATGAACGCATATTTAAAAAGAAAATTCAAGAGAACAACCCCCGGGGATATTGTTTTTAATATAATCGTAAACCTTGTAATGCTGTGCTCGCTGGTGCTTGTTATAATTCCGTTGTTAAACGTTGTTTCAAACTCAATCTCCGACCCTAAGGCGGTTTTGCAGGGAAGAGTGTTTTTGCTGCCCAAGGGCTTCAGCACGGCGGCGTACAAGGCGGTATTCCGCGATAATCAAATTATTGTGGGCTACGCCAATACGATTTTTTACACCCTTATGACCACCGTGCTCGGTGTAATCGTTACGGTGCTTTGCGCATACCCTCTTTCAAGAAAGGATTTGCTTGGACGCGATACGATAATGTTTGCGGTAACGTTTACAATGCTGTTTTCGGGCGGCATTATTCCGTCTTATCTTCTTTTGCGTGATTTGGGAATGATTGATACGCGCGCCGCACTTATAATTCCGGGGCTTATAAATGCCTACAACATAATCGTTGCGCGAACGTTTTTTCAAAACACAATTCCCGACGACCTGCTCGAAGCCGCAAAGATTGACGGCTGTTCGGATGTGCGCTTCCTTATGAGCATAGTAATGCCGCTGTCAAAAGCCATTCTGGCGGTTATCGCGCTGTATTTTGCGGTTGCAAGCTGGAACTCGTGGTTCAGTGCGTATATATATCTCAGCGACACGAAAAAGTATCCGCTGCAGCTTGTTTTGCGCGAGATTTTGTTTGTCAACAATTCCGCCGCGGGGGGCGATGTGACGGGCAGTGTTTCGGGCGAAAAATCCGAGCTGGACGCACTTTCCGAGGCGATTAAGTACGCGCTTATTATGGTGTCGTGCGTGCCAGTATGGTGCGTGTATCCCTTTGTTCAAAAATATTTTGTAAAGGGCGTTATGATAGGCTCGATAAAGGGCTGAAAAACAACGACCGTGTATCAAGCTTGGGGGTATCGCCGTGAAAAAAATAACGAAAATCGAATTTTTGAAAAGCGCAAGCTTCCGCACAAAGATGATTGCGATTTATCTTATATGCGTGATTTTGCCGCTTACTGCGGTAAGCGTGTTTTACGGCTTCGTTACCGACCGAAAAATAGAAAAGGAAAACGCCGCGGATTTGGAGTTTGCGGTAAATGAAGCCGGCATGCGCGTGGAAAACATTACCGAAAGCGTAATTTTTACGAGCAACGTTATTTTGGCGGACGACGAGCTTTTAAGCCTGATAAGCGGTAAAGCGAGCACAAGCCCCTTGAAAACAGCAAACGCCGTCGAAGAGAAAATGAAATATTTTCTCATTAACGACAATATCGATAAAATAGAAATCTATACGCATAACGATAAGCTTTACCGAAGCGGGTATTTAAAACAGATAACCGCCATCGATCCGACTCTTGAGCCGTGGTATACCGAATATAAAAAAGCCGAGAAGAAAAATCTCGTTTGCTTGTCTTACTGCAATGCCGAGAGCAAAAAATACGTTGTCAGCATTGTGCGCGAAATAAAAAACGGGAAAAAAGACGGCGAATATGATATACTTAAAATAGATGTAAGCTCGTTTGCGTTGCAGTCGGCGATTTTTTCCCACACGGAGAAATATCGGCTTTTTTTGCTGAACGGCGACAATGCGGTAATTGCCGCGTCGCGTCAAGAAAACGGAAAAGCCGCCCCCGAAGAGAAATTTTTTGAAAGCGACAATCGCACCGTAACAAGGTCGCTTGCTTATCTCGAAAGGCTGACGGTGGCGGGCGTACTTACGGAAAGCGCACGCGCGGGCGGTCTTAACGGAGAAACGGTGGCGTTTGTGATTTTGATATTGATTATATTCGTGCTTTCCACAACAATGATATACGCGGTTGCAACGAATATGGCAAGGCAGCTTGCACGCCTTACGGAATGTACCGCAAAAATGGAGCAGGGGATATTTTCACCCGTGCCGATGGATAACGTAGGTACGGACGAAATAGGACGGCTTACCTATGGTAT
>CAZIQC010000204.1:0-3131 GCA_964541335.1 uncultured Oscillospiraceae bacterium | reverse complement strand
ACCTGCGACACTTTTTTGCCGAAATGCTTTAAAAAAAATAAAGTGGCGTTGCTTGTGCACATATATTCGTTTCTTAAAAGCGAGCATACGTACACGGTGCGCTACGGAATAGGGCTTTTGATGAAGCTGTACCTCGGCGCGGACTTTAAAACGGAATATGCAAGCGCCGTTTGTGCCGTCCGCTCAGATGAGTATTACATTCAAATGATGGCGGCGTGGTATTTTCAAACAGCATTGGTAAAAAATTATGAAGAGGTTATCCCGTTTTTCACAAACGGGCTGTTAAATCGGGAAGTGTTTCGCAAGGCTGTGCAAAAAGCGGCGGACAGCCGCCGAATATCGT
Organism: uncultured Oscillospiraceae bacterium; assembly: GCA_964541335.1. GTDB lineage: Bacteria > Bacillota > Clostridia > UMGS1883 > UMGS1883 > UMGS1883. The sequence continues at coordinate 2,788 of CAZIQC010000204.1, read as the reverse complement.
CCGAAAGGGTTTCGTTTTTAAAATCGCTTTTAAATAAAGACTAAAGCCCCGTCATTGGGCGTTTCTGCGGTGGTACAATCCACCGCAGAAAAAAGCAAGCAAACCCCGCCTATGTTGGGCGGGATTCGCTTGCTTTCGGTTTAAACAAGGGGTACACCCCACACCTGGATGTGCGGTGCACCCTTTTTTCTTTTATCGTGCAAAATCCGTTGAAAATACCTTATTTTCGCAAATTAAAGCTTTTCCGAGGCTACGCTCGTTATTTTAAACAAACGCGCCATATATTTTTCGCCCTCTGCTTTAACGGTAAGGCGGCGCAGTGCATTTGCATATGTAAAGGGGCATTTTGTATCATTTCGCGGGTACAGCATTTCCACGCTTGCGCCTTGCCCCACGTATTTTGACAAGTCAATCATTATTTCGTCTTGGCAGGCGTTAACTCTCCACACGGCAAGGTACATAGTCTTATTTTCGTCGTTTATCAGTCCAAGGGTTACGTACTCCCTTTTTCCGACTGTTGCCGTTCCCGTAGGATAGACGGGGTATGCCTTTACCGTATCCGCGCGCATTTTTTTGTACACGTCCACGGCCTCTTTTGCCAAAAGGAAGTTTTTTTCATCGAAGCAGTCTATTCTGCCCGATACAAACGGCACACCCACCATACCGTTTATCATCGAAAACACGGTGGCTTCTCCGCTTTTGTTTCTTTCCTGTAAAAGACTCGGGTTGGGATTTTTTACAAAATCTTCGTTCTCGTCCTCGCGAACAAAATACGGATTTGCCCAGTTACCCGCCTTTTCGGGCGGCATAAGAGCCGTGCTTGCGGCGGCAATGGGAGCGTAATTAAAGTAAAGCTCCTGGTCGCTTGTGCTTTGCACGTGAAAATGCGCCAGGGTGTCGCCATCCTCCCGCATACCGCCCGAGCCGCAGTTTTCGATAATCATATCGGGGTAGCGGGCGTATATTTCGTCGATAAAATCCGTCAACGCCGCGGCACGCGCTCTTTCATTTTCGTTATACGTTCCGCCGCTTGTATTCACACCGATACCCGTTGAACAGTTATAGTCGTTTTTAATATATCTCACGCCCATTTTATACACGCGGTCTGTTTCTCCGAACAAATATTCTCTTACGTCGGGGTTGGTTAAGTCCAAAAATCCGCGTGCGGCGGAGATAACCTTTCCGTTTCTTTTGTGCATTGTATCGGCGTTAAGCCTTGCGCAGACAGACCCTTCCCCACCCGCTTCAAATTCAAACCACAAGCCGGGTATCATATTGTAATCGGAAATCATTTTTATAATTCCCGCCAAGCCGTCCGCACCGAAAAGCTTATCGTTCGGGCGGTAATCTCCCATCGGAAAAGAAGTGTCGCCGGGGGCGCGATACCAGCCCGAATCTATGCAAAACACCTCGCACCCCATCTTTGCCGCGGCGGGAATAAGTGCTTTAAGATTATCTTCATTCGGCAAGCCGTAAACAGCACCCATAAATGTGTTGTAGCACACCAAAGGAACGTTGTTTTTCCATTGAACCGCGGTTGCCGCGCGCTTGTACGCGGTGAGCGCCTTTATCGCTTCTTCAAAGCCGCCGTCGACTCTGCCGTAAACAGCCTTTGTTGTTGTAAAGCTCTCGCCCTTTGCAAGCTTTTTGAAAAATCCGTCAAGATTTATATCCGCGCTTGTGCAGTCGAGCACTATATTGTTTTCCCAAAAGCCGATTGTTATTTTCCAGGACAAGCCGCCCTCGTGCTCCATAAAATACGCTTCGCCTTTTTCAAGGTCTTCAAGTATAACAAGCGGATAATACGCACCCGTTGACCACGAGCCGTTGCTTGAAACAATTATCCGCCCGGGACCTTGCATTCCGCTTTCCAAAAAACGAATGGGATTTAAGCCGAAATCCGTTAAACTGCCGCTGTGCCACTGCGCTTCAACCGACCACGCCTGCTTGCATATATGCAAACGGAAACGCCTTTCGTCGTTCCAGGGAATAATCCCCTTGTACGGCACGGCAAGCATTGCCGAAGAAATGTTTATAAGCTGTTTTTCCTCGTTTGAATTGTTTTTCACGGTATTGCATTGACGCACCGTATCGCCGAAAAACTCATACCGTTCGGTAATTTCAACACCTGATTTTTTATTTTCGACAACGATTTTCGCACCGTTTTCCGTTATTTCCTTTTTAAACTCTTTTTCACCGCTTGAAAAGCTTTGCGACGAACTTGTAAAGGCAACGCCCTCCGTAAAAGTATGTAAATCTCCCTCGAAATTTACGATAAAATTTTCCTTGCAAAATCGTTCAAAAAAACCGTTGTTCACAAAAAATCCGCCTTTCTCAGTTTTGTTTGCCGCCGCAATTTTCGGGCTTGCTCAATTCGTCGTACATATATTTTTTCCCGAGCATTTCGTATTTTGCGCCCGCCAACGAGTTGTACGGAATGTACTCCGTCGGAAAGCCCTTTGTTATTTCGGATATTGCCGCAAGATTTTGTGCGGTGTCGGTAATACCCGGTATTTGCGGCACACGAAAGACAAACTCCTTGCCGCTTTTTTTAAGGTACTCCGCATTTTTCAATATATTTTCATTTCCGACACCCGTGTAAAGCTTGTGCGCATTACAATCCGCAAGCTTTAAATCCTGCATTACGAAATCCATTTTGTCGATAACTTTTTTATATGTTTTCAAATCGGCATATCCGCTTGTTTGAATTGCTTTGTGAACGTTTTTCAATCTGTTTGCCACATCGCAAACAAAATCCGCCTGCAAAAGCGGCTCTCCCCCGGAAAAC
>CAZIQC010000203.1:0-3131 GCA_964541335.1 uncultured Oscillospiraceae bacterium | reverse complement strand
GATAGACATTTGGACGAAAGAGGTTGGGGTCGATCCGTCGCACATTTCGAGAATGGGCATGGAGGATAATTTCTGGGAAATCGGTCTCGGTCCGTGCGGTCCTTGCAGTGAAATTTATTACGACCGCGGCGAGAAATTCGGCTGCGGCAAGCCCGATTGCGCCGTGGGGTGCGATTGCGACCGCTTTGTGGAATTTTGGAACTTGGTGTTTACACAGTTCGACAAGGACGAAAACGGTAATTACAACCGCCTGGCACACCCGAATATAGACACGGGAATGGGTCTTGAAAGAATGGCGGTAATAATGCAGGATGTAAACAATCTTTTCGAGGTTGATACCATTCGCAACATTATGCTGGAGATAAGCGCGGTGGCGGGCGTTGAATACGGAAACAACGAAAAGAGCGATGTTTCCTTGCGAGTTATAACAGACCATATCCGCAGTACAACGTTTATGGTGTGCGACGGGGTTTGCCCGTCAAACGAGGGGCGCGGCTATGTACTGCGCAGACTTTTGCGCCGTGCCGCACGCCACGGAAAGCTGCTCGGAATAGAGGGCACGTTCCTTTATAAAATAGCCGACACCGTTATTCGCGAATCGTGCGGGGCATATCCTCAGCTTGAGCAAAAGAAGGACTATATCAAGCGCGTAATCAAAACTGAGGAGGAACGCTTTGCCGAAACAATCGACAGCGGCTTGTCAATGCTCGGCGAAGAAATAGAAAGGCTGGAGCAAGCCGGGGGTAAGGTGCTCGGCGGAGAGGACGCGTTCCGCCTGTACGACACGTACGGCTTCCCGATAGATTTAACCGTGGAAATACTCGCCGAAAAAGGGCTTGATGTGGATACGCAAGCTTTCGAAAACGCAATGAAAGCACAAAAAGAGCGCTCTCGCGAGGGGCGCAAGGTGGGCGAGGAGGCAGCCTGGAGCGAGGATATTTACCAAACGCTGTCCAAGGATATAACCACGGAATTTGTCGGATATGACAATTTCGAAAGTGACGGCTCGGTGAGCGTAATCGTTAAGGACGGTGCACTCGCAAATGAAGCGCGCGACGGAGAGCGTGCGGTGCTTATTTTGGATAAAACCGCGGTCTACGGTGAAAGCGGCGGTCAAATGGGTGATAACGCAATCGGTACGGGCGACGGATTTTCGTTCGACGTGTACGACGCGAAAAAGCTCGGCGACGGCAAAATTCTGCACTATATAACCGTTAAAGAGGGCACTGTAAAAACGGGAGATACCGTTCATATAAGCATAAACGAAAAAAAGCGTGTTGCCACGGCGCGCAACCATTCGGCAACGCACCTTTTGCAAAAGGCACTGCGCGAAACACTCGGCACGCATATAGAGCAGGCGGGAAGCTTTGTCGACGAAAACCGCTTGCGCTTCGACTTTACGCATTTTGAAGCAATTAAGCCCGACGAGCTGAAAGCGGTGGAAAAGAAGGTAAACGAGGCTGTTTTGGCGGCATACCCGATAAACATAAAGGTAATGCCCGTCGCAGAGGCGAAAAAGCTCGGAGCAATGGCACTTTTCGGCGAAAAATACGGCGAAAATGTGCGTGTGGTTGATATGGGCGGATATTCGGTGGAATTTTGCGGCGGATGTCACCTGAAAAACACGAGCGAGGCGGGCTTGTTCAAAATACTTTCCGAAAGCGGTGTTGCCGCGGGTGTGCGCCGTATAGAAGCGGTAACGGGAAGCGGAGTTCTCGCTTATATGGAAGAAAGAAACAATATAATAAAGCAAACCGCGCAAACACTTAAAACAACCGAACCCGAGCTTGTGCACAAGGCGGAAGCGATTGCCGCAGCCTTAACCGCAACGGAGAAAAAGCTTGACGCCGCAATGACCAAGCTTGCCAACGCGCAGGCACAGTCGGCACGCGGAAACGCACAAAAGGTGGGCGATATTAACCTTTATGTAAGAAGAGCGGACGGCGAAAGCCTTGACGATATACGTAAAACGGGCGACGCGGTAAAGGGTGCGGACAATATGGCACTGTGCGTAACCGCCGCCGTAACCGACGGAAAGATTGCCTTTGTGGCAACCGCGGCAAAGGGTGCGGTTGAAAAGGGCGTTCATTGCGGAAAGCTTATAAAGGAACTCACGGCTCTGGCGGGCGGCTCGGGCGGCGGCAAGCCCGACAGCGCACAAGGCGGCGGCAAGGACGTGTCCCGCGTTGACGAAGCACTCGCCGCAACGGAAGGTATGGTAGCCGCACAGCTCGGATAAGGAGAATGATTATGAACTGCTTGTTTTGTAAAATAATTTCGGGCGAAATCCCGTCCGATAAAGTATATGAGGATGAGTATGTGTATGCGTTTCGCGATATAGAGCCGCAAGCTCCCGTGCATATACTTCTCGTTCCGAAAAAGCATATTTCGGGTACAAATGAAATCACCTCTCAAAATTGCGACGTCGTCGGGCATATATTTGCGGCGGCGGCAAAAATTGCGGCGGAGCAGGGCATTGCGGATAACGGATACCGCATTGTGAACAACTGCGGAGAATACGGCGGACAAACCGTCGGGCATTTGCATTTTCATATGCTGGGCGGTCGTATGCTGGCGTGGCCGCCGGGCTGACACACTCGACAAATTAAAAGAGGCTCTATAACAAAAGTTGGGGTAAGCAACAATAGAGCTTTACAAAAAAACAATAGTAGAGCATATTGAAAAAATCCTGTAAAATGGAATTGCACAAAGACTGATTTTAAAGGAGAACTCAATATGCTCTATTTGGATTATACAGAAAAACTTACAAGATGACAAACAGACTGTCTGTGTATATACTTGATAAATTAGGCGAGGAGCGCTCATTTTCATCGGTTGCACGTGAGGTACACCTATCTGTATCAACTGTTATCAGAGTATTTGATATTGTGTCATACACAGTCCCTAAATCATTACCGTCAGTAACAGCTGTTGAAGAACTTAAAGGTAATGCCGGATATGAAAAATATCAGGCTATCCTTACCAATCCGCAAACAAGAGAAATCCCAGACATACTGCCGACAAGAAACAGTTCTGATTTAATTAAATATTTCAGGAAATATACTCCTGAGGAACGTAAGTTTGAAAAAAGAAAAAAACAGATTAAAAACATAGAAATAAAAAAGTGTATA